>JAAFIT010000007.1 GCA_013298745.1 Sphingomonadales bacterium | reverse complement strand
CAGCGAGAAGATGAAGATGCAAGCGGCGATGCCGAGCACCGAGGCGAGTGCGAGCATCGCCATGCGGATGCGCGCGCCCTTCAACAGCGGGCTGATCCCGCCGAGGAACAGCACAGTGGAGAGCACGACTGTGGCGGCGACATAGCGATCGCTGATGCGATTGGCCTGTTCGCCTTCTTCGAACTCGGCATCGGCGGCGCGTTGCAGGGCGCGGGCCTGGATGCCTTCCTTGTGCTCAGGCCGCGGGAATTCTGTCGGTGCATCGGGGTCCATCTTCAGGCGTCGCAAATCACCCGGATGGGTGGCGCGCCACGGATCGAATTTGGAACGCAATTCGGGGCTGAAGCGATGTTCGAAGAAGTTCATCCGGGCGTCGTCGCCTTCTGCCGCGGCATCGAGCCAGGCCATGAAAATCTGGGCATCCTTGCCAAAGGCCTGACCATCGAGGATCGACAGCCGCGATGCTTCGGTCACCTTGGCGCTGGCATAGGCATAGTGGCTGGCTTGCACGCCACCCCATAGCGAGGCCTGATAACTGGCCCAGGCGCTCACCAGCCCGGCCAGAGATAGCAGGATCGCGGTCGTAACCTCGATGCGGCGCAGCAGGCGGGTTTCGTCGACAGGCTCAGTCATCGCTCTTGCCAGTCTCCTTGGCGGCCTCCATCCGCCGCTTCCGGCCTTCGGCGAGGGTTTCGATGTCGCGCGCCAGGAAGAAGTTGAGTGCGATCCGGATGCCGGCAATTGCGCCAAGCCGGCCGATGGCATCCCATGTCGGTGCCACGGCGGAACGGATGATGTCGGCCGCCAAGGTGAATTCGAGCGCCAGGATGATCGTCGTGGCAAAGCGCATCCAGATGTCGTGGCGCGCTTCGACGAGCAGATCGTCATGGAAGAGCAGGGGGGCCATGCGAATGATGGCCTTGATGGCGGCACCGGCGATGATCAGCACGACCATTGCTTCGAGCGCCAGCGCAACACCGCCGGCGATCTCCTGAAACAGTTCCTCGATCACGCCCGTCCCCTCGTTGCCACGCCTTTACTGCGCCATAAGCGATTTCGCTGGCAACACCTTCCTGATTTGGACAATCTTGCGTTCGTTGCTGGCGTAATGCATCCCGCATCGGCGTCGCAGAGGAAACCGCCCGCGCATGAAGTATGATGAGCTTGGCAATGGCGACAAGATGGCGGCGATGCGCACCGCGCTGGCGTTTCACCGCAACCGGCTCGCCGCCGATCGCACCTTGATGGCGATAATGCGCACGTCGCTGTCGATGATCGGTTTCGGCTTCACGCTTTATACCTTCACCACCAACTTCATCAAACGCGATGGCGCGATGGGGCTGCTACCGCAGCAGGCGCCGACGCGCTTTGCCCTGACGATGATCATCCTTGGTACGCTGCTGCTCGCTTTGGGGATCGCCAACCATTATCGCTACATGATGGCGGTGCGTGATCAACGGCGCGACTTCATCGCCCAGGGTTTGCTGCCACCGGATGAGGAGTTCCCGATTTCGCTGACGCTGGTCACCGCCTTCCTGCTGGCGCTGGTGGGCCTGGCGACGGCACTCAGCATCATCTTCCGTGCGGGGCCGTTCTGAAACGCTGGTTGGCGTTGGCAGCGGTTCTTGTGGCGAGTGGCGCCGCTGCCGCGCCAGGCGATGACGAGGGGGAGGCGCCGCCACCACCGCCGCCCGTGCGCTTTGCCTTTCCCGATCTCGCCGTTGGTCAACGGCTTCTGCCCGATCTGGCGCTGCAACGTTTCACGGCGCGCTGGAGCGCCGAGATGATCACCGACTGGACCGGCTTCAATCAGGACGCCCAGAGCGTTGCGCTGCACGGCGTGCAGAACGACCGTTTCGAAGTGCGCAGCGCGCGGCTGCAATTGACCGGCCAGATCTGGGATAACACCCGGTTGAGCTACCGGGTCGCGGCGCAGTATCGCGGCTTCGATATCGATCCGCAGCGCAACTGGGATGTGACCGATCTGTCGGCAACCTGGCTGTTCAACAGCGCCGGAACACGCGTCAATGTCGGCCAGATCCGCGAGACCTTTTCCTATGAAACGCTCGCCAGCACATCGAGCATGCCGCAAAGTGAACGGGTGATCGGGCTGTTCGCCGCGTCGCGCAACATTGGCATTTCGGCGACGCATGTGTTCGGAAAGGACCGTGACTGGACGGTCTCTGCGGGGATTTACCGCGACAGTTTCGGCTTTTCGGGCAGCGGAACCGGCGCCACGGCGCGGCTGACGCACTTGTTGTGGGATGAGTCGGACGCTGGTCGCTACCTGCATGTCGGGGTTGGCTGGCGGCATCGCCCCGATGACGATGGCGTCATCCGCTATCGCGGCCGGCCTGGCTCCAATGTGGCGAGCAATTTCGTCGATACTGGTGACTTTGCAGCGCAGGGCGCCAATCACCTGGGTGTCGAGGGGCTCTGGTCGAATGGCGGCATGTCGGTGCAGGGCGAATATGTGCTGGCACTGGTGTCGGCGCCGGAGCGTGGCAATCCGATGTTTCAGGGCTTTTATGTCGTCGGCAGCTGGGTGCTGACCGGCGAGAACCGTCCCTATGATCGCTCAGCCGGCCTTGCGCGCCGCTTGACGCCGACGGGGCGATGGGGGGCGCCCGAACTGATGGCGCGCTATTCGGCGGTCGATCTCGATAGCGGCAGCGTGCGAGGCGGCAGCTTTGACCGGATCGAGTTCGGCGCCAATTGGTGGGCAACGACGCGGTGGAAATGGGGGGCGGTTGCCGGCCGGACATGGTCGCGACAGGCCGGCATCCGTGGCCGTACCGACAGCCTGTTGCTGCGCGGGCAGTGGGTGTATTGAACGTCGCGTTCAAGGCAATGGAAAATTCTCGCCAAAGATGATCGTGGGTGATCCGCAAATGGCGCGCGCCGCTTCCATGCCTGACATTGTTGCAGCCTCGACACAGCCATAGTTGAGCCCGGTGTACGTCCAGTCGCCCGCCAGTTTGAGATTGCTATAGCCCGATGCCGCAGCGCGCAGACGGAATTTGGTACTGCCCTTTGTCGAAAGCACATAAAGTTCGGTCGGGTCGCTGTTGGCGCGCCAGAATTGCCGATCGAACTGGTCCACGGCCGGGACTTGCGGGCCCTCACTATCGTACAAGAGGCTGAAGTTGAAGGTATCGGGAAAGCTTTCGGGGTAACCGGCAAACATCGATCCCGGCAGCACGAACTGGGCGTTGCTGCGCAGCCATTCCGATGCCCGTGCGCTGGCCTTGATCGATTGAATCCGGGGAAATTCGGCCTCGGTGCGCGGCGGCATCACCGCCGGCTGGGACAGGGGGCCGCAGAAATAATAGACAGCGCGCGGCCCGGTTGATGGCGGCCAGCTTTCGCGCGGCAACAAATGGCTCATGTCGGCAATGGTATTGTGCGGCTGGGCAAACCCGCCGAACACCGGTGGCTCGGCGTCGGGATTGTCATGCGTACCATGCCGCGGCGTGCGCATATGGGCGGCATCGGGCTTCGTCCAGATCTGGAAGGCCTGGGTCTGGATGGCTTCGACATTCTTGATCATCGCCTGCCAGTCCGGCTTCTGATCAATCAGCTTGGGTGCCACATGCGGCAGCCCCCCCAGCGAAATGCCGAGCACGATTTCATGAAAATCGACGTCGGCGACAAGCGTGGTCTGGCCGACATCAGCCCACGGCGTCCAGTGCGATTCAAGGTTGATCTTGCCGGCTTCGAGCTTGTCCTTTTCCTTCAACTGGCTGAAATCCGGGGTCGAAGGCCAGCATGGGAGGCCATTGACATTATAAAGCGGATTATACTCGCCATTGATGACCGTGGCCTGGTGCCCGATCACCAGTTTTTCGATGCGGCTGCCGTCGCTTGATGGCACGATATCGCGGACCGCCTTGAAGAATTCGAACTTCACGCCGCGCTGCTTGAGCACCTGATAGAAGGGCGCAAAGATCGTGTCGCCCATTCCGGCCTGCATCTTCCAGGCAAAGGCCCCCTTGTAGGTCAGTGACAGGCGCAACAAGCCGCGCAGGCCGGTGCCGGCGGCGAGGTTGGGAAGCTCATAGGAGCCCTGCGAATAGGCGAAGATGCTTTCATAGGCTGCGCGCAGCGTGTCGCTGTCCAGTGCCAGTTGCCCGGCACCATGGCTGGCCAGCCATTCGCGCAGATCGAGGTGATCAAGCTGATCGAACCCTTTGCGGGCGACATCGTCGGCAATGATGCCGCGCAGCATCGCCAGACCCAGTTCGATCAGGCTGACGAGACGCGCCAGAAACGGAAAATCCCCGGCAAGGTCGTCGATCAAGCCGCCGATGCTGGCTTCGACCGCCTTGCGCACTGCGCCGGCAAAATGTTCCAGCCCGGTGACCGCATCGGCAAGGGCCGCGTGTGCTGCCGGATTGTTCGGCGCCGCGGCAACATCCTGAACCAGCTTGCGGGCCGTGAGCAGTCCCGCTGCCTCGACAGCCTTGTCGCTCAGCCAGTCCCGAACATGGGCGACAAGGCCCGCCAGAAAGCCCGGGTGATCATGATGCTCGGGCGTGTTCACCAGCGCGCGCACCGCCGGTGTTGCTTCGTTCTCGTAGTGAACATGGAGCAAGCTCAAAAGCTTGTCGATGATCTCCCAGAAAGGTGGCACGACGCCATCGCCCGGTGTTTGTGTGTTCGTCGGCGGGCTGAGCCGCCATTCCGTCCATTTCGCTTCATGAAACTGCATCAGGATGAACAGCGAATGCGGTTTGAAGGCGTCACGCCAGGTCGCCAGTGGTTCACCGGGCAAGCGACCCAGTTCGGCATAGCATCGTTGGATGATGTTGAAGGCGTTTTCATAATAGCCGAACCACAGGTGCAGGCCGTGCTCCTCGATACGATCATGCCGGGCGCGGTTGCGGCCGCTGGCGCCCTTGCCGCCCAGCCGCCACCCCATCTGATAGACGGTGATCTCGTATTTCGATTGCCAGTCAGGCACCGATGTCAGTTCGAACGCCGCCGTCATGGCGCCGACGCCACCACCGAGAATGGCAATCTTCCGCCGCGGTGATGGATCACCCATTGCTGCTGCTCCAGACTGTGGTGCCGGTACCGATGGTGAAATCGAAATTCACCCAATAGGGAAACAGCAGCGGCTGCGGGCCACTGCTGACCCCAAGCGTGTCTGCCAGCGGATGGCTGGCATAATTGTGCAGGGTCGCTTGATAAGTGCCGGTCAACAGGCCGCCGCTGTGCAGCTTGTCGACGCCGGAAGCAGCCTCGACAATCGCCTGATAGCACGCCTTGTGGCCGTCGGCCGCGTCGCGGAACTGCTTGAGAAACACGCCAGGCACTTGTTCGTGGCGGATGAGTCCGGCGATATCGAGGATGAGATTGAGGCTGGGCAGGGCCCAATGACCAGCGCCATGTGACCAGAGGCCAGCGATTTCGGCGATGGCTTGCTTGATATCGGTCCAGATTTCCGCGGCTTCATCACCGCGCGCGGTGCGTGTCACTGTCATCAGCGGTGCGATGGCGCCTTCGTTGCCCGGCGCATAGGCGGGCAGCACCAGCGTCGACGCCGAAAATGCCGCCGGGTCTTCGCCGGCCTTGGGGATGGCGAGCGGGCCATAGCCCTTGGGAAAGCCATAGACTTCACGGCCGGCCGCGAGTGACCAGCTGTTGTCGACGCAGATCCACGCCGGGTAGAATACGATCCGCTCGATGAACGGGATCCCCAGTTCATGCTTGATGACCGCGAGCGGCACCCAGATCGTCCAGCTGTTTTCCGGCACGAAGCCAAAGCCATTGTCGGGCGGCAGGGTCGACGATCCTTGCGCCGCAAAGGCATAGGTTACCTGCACGAGCCCGGTCAGCACCTGATAGTTGATGGCGCCACCGCTGGGGGCATTCAGGATCGGATCGACGAGCCGGGCCTGAATGGTTGCCGCATCCGCCTGGAGGAAAAAGCCATAGAGCTGGGTATTTCGGCAGGCATAGGGCTGAAGATGGCAGGCATCGCCGGGCCGGACGACATAATCGGGCAGAGTGCGTGTCGTGCTGCTGGTCATGATAGTCTCGCCTTCAAATCAAATGGCCGTTCCACGGCAATCCAAGCTCGAACCGCACCTTGTCGTGCCAGCGAAACGGCGCCAGCCAGTCGGGTTCATGCAGCGGCCAGAGCGTGCAGGGGTCGGCATTGCTGCCTGCCAGTTTGAGGATCTGGTTGACGGCACGACGCGCTGTCTCGTTGGCGGCTTCCATGCACGCCACATCGGTAAAGCTGCGAACATAATCCGATGCCAGCAACAAATTGGGGATCGCTGTCACGGCTTCGGGGCGGATGGCCCAACTGTCGGTGACGTTGATGAACAGCGGTTCGGCATCGCTGATCTCGATCCCGCCGTTGGCCGTTTCGGTCAGGTCCGGATCGAGGAACCAGCTGTGTCGATTGGCATCCGTGAGCAGCGTCTTGCCGCCGACATTGACCGATCGCTTGATCTGCGCCCAGACTTCGTCAGCAATTTGCGCGCGGGTGCACTGCCGCGCCGGCAGGCCATAGAGGATGCCAGGGGTGTCCCATTGCGAAATGCAGGCCGACAGGATGCCGTTGACGGTGCCGTCGCCACATCCGGGCAAATGCTCGTTGCTCCAGAACTGGGCTTCGGAAATCGATGTCAGTGCCCAGGGTGAATCGGCGTAAAGCACATGGCCGTGGGTGATCGGCACATCGGTTTTCAGGAAGAACTGGATGCCGTTCATCCAGCTGACTTCCTTGGCAAGCGCCGCGATATGGGCCAGCGACGGATCGGCCTTGACCGGATCGCCGGGGCCGCGGCTTGCTTCGAGGAGCTCTTCCATCCGCTCGACCGGCAGCGCACAGATATAGGCGTCGGCCGTCACCGTCCGCTCACCCTGCGGCGTCGTCACGGTGACACCGGAAACTCGTCCGTTGGCGACCGCGATCCGTGCGGCCGGGCTGTCCATGTGAAAGATGACGCCCTGTTGTTCGAGGTGCTGGCGCCAGGGATCGAGCCAGACCTTGCTGGTCGGGCCGTTGAGAAGCCGGTCGGTCGGGTGTCCGGGTTCGAGAATGCCGAGAAACAGCTGGATGTTCGTGTCGCCAACCGTGCGCACGCTCGCCTTGGTCGGATCATTGGCGAGCAACGACCGCGACAGCCCCGAGACGAGAAGGTTGCGGTAAGCGGGGGAGTGCGTGTCGGCTTCGAGATAATCCCACCAGGTGATCTTCTCATAGCTTGCCAACCGGCGCTCCTGGCACGAGGTCAGCACCTGCCAGAGCTTGCCGGCGAAAAACCGCGCCTCCCCCGGCAAGAGGCCGGTGTTCTCGCCGAAGATCGCTTCGATGTCGGTGATCAGATCATCGAGCGTGCGCGGAAAGCGCGCGGCAACGACGATCGGGTCCTTGTCGAACTGGGCGATTTCCAGCCGGTCCGCCACGACAAGATTGTCGACAACGGTGCTTTCACCATAGGGGATGCTCGCCATTGTATCCGGCAAGTGCTTGTAGAAGCCGGGAAAAAAGCGAAAGCCATGCTCACCGGGCAGGGGCGCGCGGCCGCCGGTGGCAGAGCCGGGCACCGGGATCGAGCGTGCCTTGCCGCCAACGGTTTCACTGCGCTTTTCGAAAATGTGGATCTCGAAGTCAGCCGACTGGCCGGTGCGGTGGATGAGTTCATGTGCTGCGCTCATTCCCGCGACTCCGCCGCCAAGAATGATGATCCGAAAAGCGCTCATGCCGCCCCGACCCCCCGGTCACTTGCAAACTACAAGATATTGTTATCGCAAAATGTGTGCGAGCCGGCAGCCGAACGCAAGCGCCAACTATCACATCTTTCAAATTCGTCTTTGCGGCTCGACGCCTCGCGGCGATGGGACTAGAATCCGGGCAACTAGGGGGCGTGGGTGCCGGATATCTTTCTATCATATAGTCGGGATGACCAGCCGAGAGCCCGTTTTTTCGCCGAAGCCTTGATGGCGCAAGGTTTTGATGTCTGGTGGGACGTCGCGCTGATGAGCGGTCAGGACTATGACCGCGTCACCGAGCGCGCGCTGCACGAGGCTGGTGCCGTTGTCGTCTTGTGGTCGAAGCGGTCGGTCGATTCGCGCTGGGTGCGTGCCGAAGCGACGGTTGCCCAGCGCAATGGCAGTCTTGTTCCCGTGATGATCGACGATTGCCAGCGTCCGGTCATGTTCGAGCTCACGCAATCGGCCGATCTGCGCGGCTGGGCCGGTGATCTTGCCGATCCACGCTGGCTGGCGTTTGGGTCCGATGTGGCGACACATATCGGCAGTCGTGCGGCGCGTCTTGCCGGCAATCCGCCGGAGCCTGCGGCTAGCAAGCCTGTCGCCCCGGCGCCGGCGCGATCGGTGCAGGCGCGGCGGCAGGTGGCGATTCTCAGCGCAGCGCTGGTTGGTGACAGCGAAGCCGATCCGGAAGACTGGCACGAGGCCACCGAAGGGTTCCGCAAACTCGTTGCCGACAAGGTCGCCGCGTTCGACGGCAAGGTCCTTCCCGGAGCGGGCGGAAGCCTGACGGCGGTTTTTGGTGCCGATGCGACCCGCGAGGATGATGCCTTGCGCGCCGTTCTGGCCGGGCGCGCGCTTCATGCGGCGATGCCCGGCTTCAAGCTGGCGGGCGCCGGCCCGTTTCTGGCGCGCATCGGGATCGATTGCGGCCCGGTGGTGATTGGCGGCAGCGGCGCCCTGCCGGCTGGCCCGGCAATGGACGGCAGCGCCCAGTTGCAGACCCAGGCCGAGCCGGGCAGCCTGGTGATCAGCGTTGCCTGCGCGCGATTGGCCGGCGGTTATTTCCAGCTCGAACGACTCGGCGCCCGCGCCTTCACCGTCACTGGCGAAGCCGATACGCATACGCGGTTCGATCTGTCACAGGCGCGTGGCCTGTCGCCATTTGTCGGTCGCAGTACCGAATTGAACACCCTTATCGAAGCGCTTGATAAATCCGCCGCCGGCAACGGGCAGGTCATCGGCATCATGGCCGAAGCCGGGGCCGGCAAGAGCCGGTTGTGCTTTGAATTCGCCGAACATTGCCGCCATACGGGGGCGCAATTCTATCGCGGCAGCGCCACCCAGCAGGGTCGCAATGTGCCCTTGTTGGCGATGATCGAGATGCTGAAGGACTTTTTCGGCATTGATGCGCGTGATCCCGACGCGGCAGCGCGGGACCGCATCGAAGCGCGACTGACCCAGCTCGATCCGCGCCTCGCAACGGCGTTGCCGACGCTTTTCGATTTCCTTGGGGTTCCCGATCCGGAGCGCCCGATGCCGCCGCTCGATCCTGAAGCCCGGCAACGCCAGCTCGTCGCGCTGGTCCGGCATTTGTTCATGCTGGCCAGCGCCGATCATCCGCTGGTCATGCTCATCGAGGATCTGCACTGGATCGATGACGCCAGCCGGGCGTTCCTCGAAGCCATGGTCGAACAGCAGAGCGGCACCCGCTACCTGATCCTGCTCAATTACCGGCCGGAATTTCGTGCCGACTGGATGCAGCACAGCGCCTGCCGACAGATTTCGCTGTTGCCGCTGGGCGAAACGGCGGTCGATGCGCTGCTGGCGGAACTGCTCGGCAGTGATCCCAGTGTCACCGTGCTGCGCCAGCCGATTGCCGCACTGACCAAGGGCAACCCCTATTTCATCGAGGAAATTCTCCAGACACTCGTCGAGACCGGTCACATTGTCGGCGATCGTGGCGCCTGGAAGCTGGTTGGCAGCTTCGATCGGCTCGAAGTGCCGGCAACGGTCAAGGCGGTGGTCGAAGCCCGTATCGATCGGCTTGGCGAGCGCGAGAAAAATGTCCTGCAGGTGGCGTCGGTGATTGGCGGGGTGTTTTCGGAACCCTTGCTCGCCGCCGCGACCGCGATGCCAATGGCGGAGCTGGCGGCGGCGCTGCAAGCGCTGCGACGCAACGAGTTCATCGTTGAACAATCGGTGTTCCCCGTCACCGAATATGGCTTCAAGCACCCGCTGACACTTGAAGTGACGCATTCGACACTGGTGAAGGGCCAGCGCCGTGCCATCAACGCCGCGGTTGCACGCGGCATCGAGGCCGAAGACGCCGATCGGCTCGATCAGCGCGCGGCGACGCTGGCGATGCACTGGGAGGAAGCGGGCGAGGCGTTGATCGCCGCTGGCTGGCACCAGAAGGCCGCCGAGCGCGTGGCGCGAACCGATTTTCCGACGTCGGCATGGCATTGGGAGCGGGTGCGGGTGTTGGCGCGCACCAGCCTGCCGGACCCTGCGGCGTTCGGTTTCATGGTCGCCGCTTCGATCCAGCTGCTCAACATGAATTACCGCGTTGGCATTGACCGAGCTGCTGCCGAGGCGGTGCTCGCCGAGGCGCAAGGCCTCGCCACTGCCGCGGGCCTGCCCGATCTCGCGCTGATGCTGTCGATCTGTTTCTCGCGGGTGTTGTGCGGTGCGGCCGATGTGAAGGGCTATGTCGCGCTGGCGAGTGAAAACCATGCCGCCGCGATGCAGACCGATGATTTTGCGCTCAAGGTCATCGCCAACATTCTTTACGTCGATGCGCTCGTCCACAGTTGCCGCTTTCCGCAGGCACTGGAATTGCTCGAGACTCTGCTGGTGACCTATCCTGTCGAGACTGCGCGGGAATATTGGATCACCGGCTTCAATCCCCATAGCTTCTTTGCCTTCATGAACGGCGTGACATTGAGCTGGATGGGCCGGCTCGAGGAGGCGGAGGCACAACTTGTGGAGGCCCGCACGCTCGCCTTCGCCGATGGTACACCCGAAGTCGCGGGGTGGTGTTCGTTCCAGCTCGCGACTGTCGGTTATCTGATGGGCGATTTCGCCAAGTCCCTCGAAAACGCCCGCGCCATCGAGGAAATCAGCGATACATTGGGGTCACCCTTGCTCGCGTCATACCGCCATATTGCCTATACTTGGGCGCATCTCGGTCGCGGCGACCACGCGGCGGCGCATCCTTATGCGGAGGCGGCCGTCGATGTCTTCAAGCGGATCGAACAGCATTGGGCCGGCGTTGGCGCCACGCTGATGGCACGCGTCCATTTCGGTGCTGGCCGCTATGCCGAAGCGCTCGAATGGGCCGATGACGCAATCCGCCAATGTGCCGATTGCGAGGTCGGGCAGTATGAACTGCAAGCGCTCGGAGTCCGTGTCCTTATCCTCATGCGCCGAGACCGCGATGTTGCTGCCGCCGAGCATGTCCTTGATCGCGTCGAAGCTGTGCTGACCCGCACCGGTGCCGAGGCGTTGCGGCCCTGGGCGCTGGAATGGCGGGCCGAGCTTGCCAAACTGCAGGGAGACGAGCCCGGCAGTCGCGGGCTTTATGAGCAAGCGGCGGCGCTGCACCTGACGCGGGGTGCCGCAGCACACGCTATCCGGTTGAAATCCCAAGCGGCCTAGACGGGCTTTCGAACAATCCGGTTCATTGGCGCGATGCCGCTTGGCTTCCGCCTTCATGCCCGGCTGCAGCTTAGGAGCAGCCGGACTGCCGCAATGCTCCGCTTTCGTTCCACACCCTGGTCATGTGTCGCATCAGGCCATTCGCCATCAGGCCGTGGTGATCGACGTGGAAATCGGCAGGCTGCGAAGGCGTTTGCCGGTGGCGGCATGAATGGCATTGGCCAATGCCGGGATGACAGGCGGCAACGACGGTTCGCCAAGGCCTGTTGGAGGAAAATCGGTGACAAGAAATTCGAGGATGATCTTTGGCGTCGTCTCGATGCGGGGCAGCGGATAGCTGTCGAAATTGGCCTGCGTCACGGCGCCATCGACCAGTTCGATCGCCTGCCCGGCCAGCGCCTGGCCAAGGCCATCGATGATCGCACCTTCGACCTGGTGGCGGGCGTTGACCGGATTGATGATCTGGCTGCCGATATCCGCAGCGACGAAAACCGTTTCAACCTTGATTTCGCCGGCGGTGAGGCTGATTTCGACGATTTCGGCGAAATAGCCGCGGTGGCTGAAGTAGAAGCCAAAGCCGCGTGATTTGCCGGCGGGGGTGTTCGGCCAGCCCGCCATCGCGCAGACCTTGTCGATGACGCCGCGTGCCCGGCCGGTGTTGAACCCCGGCATGCCGTCCATATCCGGCAGCGCGCGCGGGGCGCCGAGCAGTTCGCGCATCAGCGTCGGCAGATCACGCCCACCAGCCACCGCGACTTCATCGAGGAAGCCTTGAAAGACGAAACCCATCGCATTGGACGTCGGCGCGCGCAGCCATCCGGTCGGCATGGTCGTCGCCATCAGCGTCTGGCCGACATGAACATCGCCGAGCAGTTGCAGCGGGAATTCGGCCGGGTTGAACTCGGCAGCGCGCACCGTCTTGCCATTGGCGCCGAAGCTGATGAAATGATTGGTCATCGCCAGCAATTTGCCGTTCGGGTCGATGCCGGCTTTCAACCGGTGCCAGCCGGCAGGGCGGTAAAAATCATGCCGGATATCGTCGCTGCGATTGTTGATCAGCTTGACCGGCACACCAGGTACAGCACGTGCAATCTGTGCCACCTGCACCATGTAATCATTCTGCAGTCGCCGACCGAAGCCACCGCCGGCGCGCACCAGATGGATGGTGATCGCCTCTGGCTTGAGGCCAAGCGCCTTGGCGACCAGCCCGCGGCCATCCTCGGGCCATTGCGTCGGCGCCCAGATTTCGATCGCGCCATCCTTGAACAGCGCGGTGCAGTTCTGCGGCTCGAGCGTGGCATGGGCGAGGAAGGGGTAATGATAATCCGCCTCGATGACCTTGGCCGATTTCGCCAGTGCAGCCGCGGCATCACCGGTGCGGATCAAGTCCTTTTCGGGCTTTGCACCCATCAGCTTCGCAGCGGCGTCGGCATAGCCGGCGGTGGAATGGCGGCGCTGCGCGGCATCGTCCCAGGTGATCTGCAACGCGGCGCGCGCTTTGTCGGCGGTCCACCAGCTATCGGCGACGATCGCCACAGCATCATCGGCGCCATCGGGCTTGATGCCGGTATTGAGCGTCAGCACATGCCGCACGCCGGGCAGGGCACGCGCCTTGGCGAGATCGGCCTTGGCGATGGTGCCGCCGAACGCCGGGCACATCTCGATCGCGGCATAGGCCATACCGGGCAGGCTGGTGTCGATACCGAACAACGGCTTGCCGGCGATGATGGCCGGCGTATCGACGCCGGTCCGCGACGTGCCAATGATGCGGAAATCCGCAGGCTTTTTGAGAACGATACTGGCATCGGTCGGCGGCGGCTGCTTGGCGGCCGCTTCGGCAAGCGCCGCATAGGAAATCCGCCGCCCGCTGGCTGCATGGCTGACATGACCGGCGGCGGTCGTCAGGCTGGCGGCATCGACACCCCAGGTTGCGGCCGCCGCCATGACCAATTGCTGCCGCGCCGCCGCGCCGACCTTGCGCATCGGCAGCCATGTCGTCGGTGTTGTTTCACTGCCGCCGGTGATCTGCTGCCCAAAGGCCTTTTCGTCGGCGAGCGTCGGAACAGCCTGCACTTGCGCCCAATCGAGATCCAGTTCCTCGGCGATCAGCATCGGCAGCATCGTCCGCGCTCCCTGGCCGATTTCGGGATAGCTGCCGCCGATGGTGACCTTGTTGTCGGGCGCGATGGTGATGAAGGCATTGAGCCGCGTCGCGGTGTTGGCCGCCGCGACGGGCACAGAGACGTTGAACGTCAATCCGCCGCCGGTGAGCAGCGCTGCCTTCAGCACCAGCCGCCGATCGATCCCGCTCATGCGACGTCTCCCGCGGCGCGCTTGATGGCGGCGCGAATGCGGACATAGGTGGCGCAGCGGCAGATGTTGCCGCTCATCGCCGCATCAATGGCGGCGTCATCGGGACGCGGATTGCGGGCCAGCAGCGCCGTGGCCGACATGATCTGTCCGGCCTGGCAATAGCCGCACTGCGGCACATCGAGCGCCTGCCAGCTTTCGGTGACGCGCTTGCCGACCGGCGTTGCCGCCACGGCTTCGATGGTGGTGATCTTCATCGGCGCGGCATCGGCAATGCTGATCTGGCACGATCGCACGGCCTCGCCATCGGCGTGGACGGTGCAGGCACCGCACAGCCCGGCACCGCAGCCGAACTTGGTACCGGGAAGCCCAAGATCCTCGCGCAGCACCCAGAGCAGTGGCTTGGTGGGATCCGCCGTTACCCGTCGCGGCGTTCCATTGATGTTGAGCAGCACCGTCATCGAAACCAGTCTCCCCAAGGGGTCTCCACCGACGGTGCTACCCTATCACATGAATTGCAGAAGTCCCGTCCGGTGTTTCGGGGGCGGCTTTGGCCGCTTCTGGTTCCCGCACGCCGGGGCAGGGACGGCCATGATGCGAGGCATGCCCCGGACCATGGCCGCTGGGTGGTTAGAAGCGCTGGCCGAAGCGCACACCGAAGAACTGCGGCCGGATGACGAAGGTGCGTGTAGAACCCGAGCAGAAGGTGATCGAGCAGAAGGTGTTCCTCGACAATTCGCCGCGCTTGTCGAAAGCATTGTTGAGGAACAGGTCTACGCTCCAGGTGTCGCGCCGGATACCCGCCGAAAAATCGAACGAGACAAAGCCAGGTGTGTTCCCGAACAAGGCATTGTCGGAGACGTTCAGATCCGAGGTTGCATCGGTCTGATAAAGGGCGGCACCCTGAATATAGGCCGAATACTTGTCGAACTCCGTGTCATAACGAACCGATGTGTTGCCCTTGAACCGCGGCTGACGCGGCAGGCGTGTGCCATCGGCTGCGGCAACCTGCGGTGTTGGCGGGCTTGATCCGGGAACGAATTCGCCGAGCGTGCAGGTCTGAAGCTGCGAAATCTTCAGCGTCGTCCGGTCGACGGCAAAGTTGCAGAAATCGCCCTTCAACTTGCCATCGTTGTAAGCGCCCGATGTCGAAATGGTCACCGCGCCGAGCTTCAGATTGGCATCATATTCGATACCCTTGACTTCCGCGACGCCGGCATTGCCGGTGATGCCGGCGCCCTGGGCGCCCGAGACAACGACGCCATATTGGATGTTGTTCCATTTCTGGAAATACATTGCGGCGTTGAAGCGGAAGATGTTGTTCCACGTCGTCTTGATGCCGATTTCATAGTTGGTCAGATCTTCGGATTCGAACGGTGGCACTTCAGCAATGCCGACGCCGCGGATGCGCAGTGGCCGGTTGAAGCCGCCGGGCCGGAAGCCCGTTGAATAGTTGGCATAGACCATTTTCGACGGTGCGAACTCCCAGTCGAGCACGATCTTGTGGGTTTCACCCTGTTCCTTGTAGCGGCCAACCTGGTCGGCCGCGAGGAAGTTGGAGTTGAGGCACTGCAATCGCTTGTCGGGGAACGGTGTCGGGCAGCCCTGCGTATTGGTCGGCACGAACAGCGAGGTGACGGTGTTCGCGGCGGACCCCTGAACGCCGGCAAAGCCGACAACGGTCGATTCCGTCCAGAAATACCGAATGCCGCCGGTGATCTTCAATTCCGGTGTGATGTTGTAATGGCCTTCGGCGAAGATGGCATAGTCTTTGTAATGCCGATCCTGCTCGGTCATGTAGAAAGCGTCGCGCTTCACGGCCGGCGATCCGAGTACCATGGTGCCGCCATTGGCTTCTGGAACCCCGAAGGTGTTGGCGAAGTTGGGGTCATCGCCACCGCCTGCCGCTGTATACCCGACAATGTCGGAGAGCCCATGAATGGCATAATCATTGTTGGCTTCGGTTTTCCAATCCTGGAAAAAGCCGCCGATGGTGACGTCGAAGGGCCATGACGATGGCGTCTTCAACCGCACTTCCTGGGTGAATTGACGATCATTGTTGTTGTTGCTGAAAAACTGCGTCGGGTTGAGCAATTTGCTGCACTTCAGCGTCACACCGGCGCCCGTGCAGCCGCTCTTGTCGAAGAATTGCAGATAGCTTTCGTAACCAGCGCCGAAGCCATCATAGGTGACGGTATAATAGGTGTAATCGTTGAGAAGTTTGACGTTGCGCGAATAATAGCCTGTCGCTGAAACGACTTCCCAGTCACCGATGTGACCGTTGATGCTGAGCGATGCCTGATACCAGCGATCCTGATTACGGGTCGTTTCATAGTCATGAACCTCGAGATCGCTGAGACGCGGATCGAAGCCGAAATAGCCGCGCGAGATCTGCTGCTGCGCGGTGATTGACGGCGTGATCTGCCAGCCGTCAGCGGGTTCCCAAAGCAGGGTCAAGCGGCCGCCGACTTCATCGATAGTGTTGTAATTGTCCTTGGCGATCGCCGAGTTGTCGAGGTTGAAGAAGGTGGCGGGATTGTTGTCGCCCAGCGTCAGCACCGCCGGCGCCCCATTGTTGAACGTGCCGTTGTTGGGGGTGTTGTCGACATAACCCCCGTCGCGGCGGTA
Organism: Sphingomonadales bacterium; assembly: GCA_013298745.1. GTDB lineage: Bacteria > Pseudomonadota > Alphaproteobacteria > Sphingomonadales > Sphingomonadaceae > Sandarakinorhabdus. Next base: position 1,890 of record JAAFIT010000007.1, on the reverse strand, counting down.
ATAACCCATGGCACGCACGGCGATGGTTTCGCTGACGGGTACGTTGACGAATGCCTGAATCTGACCGCCGAAACCGCCCGGGCCGAACTTGTTGCCTTCAAGATCATAGCCCGCCTCGAACTCGCCGAGCTTGGGCTTGTTAGTGATGAAGCGGATCGTGCCCGCAAGCGAACTGGCGCCGAACAGCGTGCCCTGCGGACCCGAAAGCGCTTCGATGCGCTCCATATCATAGACATGGATATCGGGCGGGCCGGCGCCGGCGATCGGAATATTGTCGAGATAGAAGCCGACCGAGGCATAGGCGCCGCCGGCCGGAACGATGCCGCGGAAGAAAATCTCGTTTCGACCAGGGCCAAGGCCGGCAAACGACACCGACGGCAGCAATGTTGCGAAATCGCTGAGGCCCTTGACCTGGCGCTGGGCGAGCGTGTCGCCGGTCAGCGCCGTGATCGAGATTGGCACCCTTTGAATGCTTTGCGACGACCGCGTGGCCGTGACGATGATCTCGCCAAGTCCTTCCTCGGGAGCCGCTTCAGCAGCAGCATCGGCCGCCGCATCGGTAGCGGCCTCGACCGTATTGGCGGTGGCTGGAACGGCGATCCCGGACAGGATTGTCGTCAACCCCAACAGCTTCAAAAATGGCGATTTGCGGCGTGATTGCATCATCATAGATAGAGACCCCCTGAAACATCGAGAGCTCCTCCCCACTGCAATCTTCAACTCTGCGCCAACGCCCCGTCATTCCCCGGCCGAGGCGTCGTTTTCGACGTCACTCGGTGCGCTTGCACACAGCCTGCAAAGACCAACGCGGTTTTTGCATCAATCGGTCAAAAGGTGCCAAAGCACCAATAAAACCAGCATTATCAATGGATTACCGCCTTTTCGGACGGTTGTCCTGAATTGGATAATGCGACAACACAACGCAGAGTCAAGTGGCTTTTGAGTAACGCCATCGCCGCGCGATTGTGCGGCTGCGAAATCCTCACTATCGTTTTCGGGTCATCACAGAAGGTCGCCGATGCCCGCAACGCGCTCATCCTCATCATCGGCCACCCCAGGCTCGACCGAACACGCACTGGCGCGAGCGAACCAGTTGCTGGCCAGCCAGCCGGCCGCAGCGCTTGCTGCCGCCGAAGCCATAATCGCACAATCACCGAACGTTCCGGCTGCCGAACTGCTCGCTGGCCAGGCATTGCGGCAATTGGGGCAGCCAAAAGCGGCGATGGCGCGGCTGGCGGCGCTGGCCGAAGCGCAGCCGCGTGTGCCGGCGGTGAGTTGGGAGCTGGCGCAGGCGGCCAGTGAAGCCGGGGACAGCGAAACCGCCGTTGCGGCGCTCGAACGCCTGACCCGTCAGCTTCCGGCGGTGCCGGGCGGCTGGATGTTGATGGCGAAGGAGTTGCGCAAGCTCGGCCGCACCGAGGCGGCGTGGCACGCCGATCTGTCGGGGGTTCATGCGTCGTCACGTGATCCCGAACTGCTCGACGCCGCGATGGCGATGAACGACAATCGCTTCGATGCCGCCAAGGCAATGCTCGACGCGCGATTGCAACGCACGCCCGATGATGCGCCGGCGTGTCGGCTGCTTGGCGAACTCCAATGGCGCCAGGGCAACATCACCGAGGCGTTGACGCTGGTCGAACGCGCGGTGGACCTCGCCCCGGGATTCGATCTGGCGCGCGAGTTCCTGATCCGGCTGCTGCTGCAGACCAACCGCCTGCCCGAAGCACTGGCGCATGCCGAAACGCTCGGCACGTCGCCGGTCAAAAGCCCTGGCTATGATCTGATCAAGGCATCGGTGCTCGTTCGCCTTGGCGATCAGGAAAGCGCCCGCGACATTTACCGGCGACTTCTTGCCCGCCAGCCCGATCAGCCCCTGATCTGGCAAAATCT
>JAAFIT010000069.1 GCA_013298745.1 Sphingomonadales bacterium | reverse complement strand
TCCGCTATCCTTCTGTAAAACAACGATAATTATCGTATATCCGGATGCTTGAGGATGCAATAGAAATCGCTATTTTTAGGGCTCCGAAGGCAGGGGTCACAGGTTCGAATCCTGTCGGATGCGCCATTCTTCAATAAGTTATGCTCGCCTGATCCCAACGCTGCGGAATCCGCACGCGATGACGGGTGCGCTTCTGATGTAACGGCAATCGATACGGACGACGCTCAACCTTCGCCGCCGGCGTTACGAATGCGCCTCATCCGCGTGTCGTGACCGGCTGGGTAATCAGGTATCGGCCATCCTTGGCAAAGCTGACAGCATCGAGGCTGGTCGTCACAGCGCAATCGCCAAGGCAAATCGCTTCGCCCGCAATCGTCGCGGTACCGTCGATCGGGATCACCAGCAGCGCCCCGCCATAGCGGGCGCGAACAGCGGCATCGGGCGGCCCCGATAGACAGTCGAGCCGGAACAACGGTCCGTCGACAAGCGATGCTGCGCCTTTTTGCGGCAATTGCCGGACGACGGCCCGATCATAGGGTTCGCCGCGCGCAACCGCGAGCCCTGCGTCCAGATGGAGCTCGCGCGGCCGTCCATAATCGAACAGGCGATAGGTAATGTCGCTGTTCTGCTGGATTTCGATCATGCTGATGCCGGCGCCGATCGCGTGAACCGTGCCGGCAGGAATATAGAAAAAGTCACCCTTCTTGACCGGATGCCAGGTCAACAGTTGCTCGATCGAACCGTCCAGAGCGGCAGCGCGCATTGCGGCTGCATCGACAGGGCGGTTGAAGCCGATCGCCAATAGCGCCCCCGGCTCGGCATCCAGGATCAGCCAGCACTCTTCCTTGCCCGACTGATCAAGCCCTGCGGCCTGTAAGTCCTGGTTGGACGGGTGAACCTGAACAGACAGCGGCTCGCTCGTGAAGATGAACTTGACGAGCAAGTCCGGCAATTCCGGCGGTGGCGAAAACCATATCTCGCCCACGGGGCCGTCGCTTGACGCCGCGAAAGGTGCAGGCGGGTTCATAACGCCCCACGGCTTGATGACGATCTGGGCCGCTAGGCGTGCTTTTGCCGTGTCGCTGATCGCTTCGCTCATAAATAATATATGACTATCCTGAATGACTGTGCGGTATCGTTTCCCGGACATCAGTTCCACGCATTTCTCGGCTATGTCCTGTTGTTGCGCGATCCAGTGAGGCGTGATCCGCGTTTCTTTTCCAGCTATAGCGAAAGTCTGCGACAGATTCGAACACTGTCGGGCGCGCCACTTGCCACCAGGGGGTCTGATGGTGTGAAAGGCGGCAAGGTGGAAAAGTTCGAGGTGGCATGAGCAGCACCAATGCGCAGCAGGAAGGCGCGGTACATCCACCGCGCCCGCAGCTGTGCCTGACACTTGGCATCACCGGCCATCGCGCCAGCCGGATGACCGATATCGATACCGTCACGACACGAGTCGCCGAGGTGGTGGCTGCCGTCCGGGCCGGGGTCGAGCGGCTGGACGCGCAGCCCTGGTTCCGCGAAGACCCGCCGCGTCTGCGCGTCATGTCGGCGCTTGCCGAAGGTGCGGATCGCATTGTCGCCGACATCGCCATGGACAATGGTTTCGAGCTGGATGCGGTGCTGCCGTTCCCGGCCGACGATTATTCGCAGGATTTCCTCGATCAGGCCTCGCACGATCACTTCAACGCGCTTTTGCAAGCTGCCGGGCGCTTGCTTGTCCTGCCCGGCAAACGTGATCCCGACAGCCGTGCCTATGCCCTGATCGGCGAGGCGCTGGTGGCGCACAGCACTGTTGTCGTCGCAGTCTGGGATGGTGCGCCGGCGCTGGGCCGCGGCGGCACCGGCGAGGTTGTGGCGCGGGCCATCGAAACCAATGTCCCGGTTATCCACATCCCCATCGACAGCGACCAGCCGATCCGGGTGCTGTGGTCGCCATTCGAACCCTTTTCGGTGACGCCGCGCAACGTTGGCGTCATCGCCTGGCGGCCCTGGTGCCAGGAAACGCTCGATAACGTACTGCAACGCGTGTTGTTGCCACCCGATGACCCGATCGATCGGGCGCAACTGCGGCAATATCTGGGTGAAACCCAGCGGCTGCGCAATTACCGTATCCAGTATCCGCTGATGCTGTGGTTGACCGGCACGCAAAAACTGAAGCCCAGCGCCTGGGTGAAGGAACCGTATCGTGCATCGACCCACCGCGACTGGCAGCCGTTTCGCGATGTCGGCGGCGATTTCGCTGCCAAGAATGCCGAGATGCTCAACCTGCTCGAGGAAGCCTTTTCCTGGGCAGATCATCTTGGCGGCTATTATGCGCAGAACCTGCGCGGCGGCCATGTCGTCAACTTCACCTTCTCCGCGCTGGCGGTGCTGATCGCGCTGGCCAGCCTCGTGCTCCCGGCGTTCAAGCTGCAACTGGTATTGCTCGAACTCGGGATCATCTTTTCGATCATCTTCAACACCAGCGTCGGCAGCCGCGAGGCCTGGCAACGCCGCTGGCTCGATTATCGCATTCTCGCCGAACGCTTGCGGCCGATCCGCAGCATGAAGCTGCTCGGCGTCGCCAGCCCGCCGCTGCGGCCGCAGCGCAAACGCGCCAATGCCAGGCGCTGGGTCGATTGGTATGTCACCGCCGTGTGGCGCGAAATGGCATCACCGCATGGCGACATCGACAATGCCCAGTTGACCAAGCTGCGCCACCTGATCGCCGATGAGGAATTGAAGGGAGAGATCGCCTATCACAACAGCAATGCCAATCGCATGGCGCATCTGGAACATGTGCTGCACCGTTTGGGCTCCCAGGCGTTCACGGCGACCATCATCATCTGCACCATCTTCCCGTTCCTCTATCTGACGATGCATGATCAGGTAATGCAGTGGGCCAGCGTCTTTGTCGCCTTCAGCGCCGGCCTGCCGGCGATCGGCGGTGCCACCTATGCGCTGCGTGTTCATGGTGATTATGCCGGCGCAGCGGGGCGATCGCTCGAAACCGCCGAGGCGTTGACCAACATCCGCGAGACCTTGCTGACGGAAGATCTGCCGATCGCACTTGCCGGCGCGCTCACCACGGCGGCAGCGCGGGTGATGCTGATCGATCTGGGCGAATGGCAGCTGACCTATGAACAGCGGGCGCTCGCCATTCCTGGGTAGGGCGTTAGCGGCACCCACTGTTCAGGATCATCTGCCTGACGCGATCGCTAATTCAGCTTCTGGCCCTTCCTGAGGTCGGCAGGGATCGGTGATTGCGTCTGCAGAGTCTTGAGGCCCTTGACGCTGGCGCTCGCCCAGGCGGCGGCGGCGCGCTCGAACTCTGCACGGTTGGTGACGCTATTGGTCAGGGTTGGCCTAAACGGCATGGCACCCATGTTCTGGGCCACGCGACGATCAACGACGCGGGCGAGCAGCGCATTAGTAAGGGAATCGCGCAGTTCCACGACCAGAGTCGCCTCGCCAGCTTCGGTGGTGAAGGTCATCAAGCGGCCTGACGACATGTTGTCGGGGGCGTTGACATAGAGGTTGATGACACTGGTGTGCACCCGCAGCACCTTCTCCCCCGGCGCATCGGCGACCTGGAGGCCACCCTTCACAAAGGCTTTGGTAAAGATGTCGCGTGTGTCGGCCTTCACGGTGTCGAGGATCTTCTTGGCGTCATCGGCGCTGACGCGGCGGTCGAGGCTGCGCGTGTCGTTCATGTTCCGCATCCAATCCTTGCGGAAGGCGACCTCGACCGGATCGAGCATCACCTTGTCATAGCCGCGGAAATCGGCGCCTGGTAACAGAAAGGCGTCATCGAACTTGCTCGCCTTCACTTCGATTAGGCCGTCCCAGCTGCCTTGATCTTGCGCAGCCAACGGCGGCGCCAGCATGGCCAGCGCGAGGCCGATACCGAAAATTTTTGCTCGTTTCATCGTTTCCTCCTGGGGTTGCGTGTCGTGGTTTCAGTTCAGCACGCCGCCACCGCGCACGACGGCGTCGGCTGCTTGTGAGGCGCATTGCATCGCCTCGTCGTCGGGAACGCCCAACCCACGCAGCGTCAGCATCACCAGTTGCTGGGTGATGGACACAGCCACCGTCAAACTTGGTTCGCGGACGATCCGCATCAGCCCGGCCATGCCGATCGACACCACCAGAATGACGCCAGCCTCGGCGGTCGGGATGCGGAACCGCCCTGAGGCGATGCCGCGACCCAGATCATCGACCACGGGCGCGTTATGGGGCGCTTCGGTGGAACTGTCCGGGCCATGGATCCGCGCCAGCGCCATGGCACCTTCCGGTTCGGCGGCGGCGTAGCCGAAAAACACCGCCAGCCCACGGGCCACACGCATCGCTGGATCTGAAATATCCGCGTTGAGGGCCGCTACCCGGTTGTTGAGGAGGCTGCGGATATCGCCGGCAAGGCAATGCGCCAACGCCTCGCGATCCTCGAAGTGATTGTAGAAGCTCCCCTTGGCCACTTTCGCCGCCAAGACCAGTTCGTCGATCGAAACGGAGTCGACAGGCCGCTGTGCGAACAGCATGCGTCCGGCACGCAGCAGCGATTCGCGCGTCCGTTCCTTGCGATCCGCCGGCACGCGGTTTGCGGGCACCCAATTCTCCTTCGACGTTCGAATCAAATGACCGAACAGTCAGATACTAGGAGCGCACTGATGGATATGCAAGACAATTTAGCTGAGAAACGATGATGGTTGACGATGGTCGCCGCCTAATATATTGACGATTTGGTCAATTTGATACCTGTGGCCAGCAAGAGGAACAGCGCCATGACTATCGCCGAAGACGACAGTGCGCCCATGGGTTTGGCTCGCCGCGACTTGTTGAAGACGGCGGCCTTCACCGCCGCAGCAGCGGCGCTGCTCGGTGCCGAGCAGGCAGCGCGCGCCGCGTCGCGGCGGCCGCATATTCTCTATATCCTGGCTGACGATCTGGGCTTTGCCGATCTCGGCTACCGGGGTTCCGACATCGCCACACCGAATATCGACAGGCTGGCGGCCGGCGGGCTCAAGCTTGAACAATTCTATACCCAGCCCATGTGCACGCCGACGCGTGCCGCGCTGATGACGGGGCGCTATCCGATGCGATACGGCCTGCAGACTGGCGTTATCCCTTCGGGGGCGACCTATGGCCTCGATCCAGCCGAATTGACTCTGCCGGCGGCGCTGAAGACCGCCGGCTATCGCACCAGTCTTGTCGGCAAATGGCATCTTGGCCACGCCGATCGCAAATACTGGCCGCGCCAGCGCGGGTTCGACAGTTTCTATGGCGCGCTGATCGGTGAGATCGACCATTTCAAACACAGCTCGCACGGCGTGGTCGACTGGTTCCGCGACAATGAACTGGTTGTCGAAAGTGGCTATGACACCGAATTGTTCGGCAACGAGGCGGTTCGCCAGCTCAGCAGCCATGATGCGGCGACGCCATTGTTTCTCTATCTTGCCTTCACAGCGCCGCATACGCCGCTGCTGGCGCCCAAGGCCTGGCTCGATCGTTATGCCCATATCAAGGACGAGAACCGGCGCGCCTATGCCGCGATGGTGTCGGCGATGGACCATGAGATCGGCCGCGTCTTGAAGGCGCTCGACGCGCGCGGCCTGACCAAGGATACGCTGGTCGTCTTCCATTCCGACAATGGCGGCACCCGCGACCGCATGTTCGTTGGCGAGGCCGAAGTCGGCGGCGACTTGCCCGCCAGCAATGCGCCGCTGCGGGCCGGCAAGGGAACCGTTTATGAAGGCGGCACCCGTGTCGATGCCATTGTCAGCTGGCCGGGCCGCATCGCGCCCGGCACCCGCACCGGTCCCTTCCATGTCGTCGACATGATGCCGACCCTTGCCGGGCTGGCCGGCGCGTCGTTGGCCGGCGGCAAGCCGAGCGACGGTGTCGATATCTGGCCAGCCATCGCTGGCGGGCCCAACCCGCGCCGTGGTCTCGTCCTCAACATCGAGCCGACCACAGGTTCGGTGCGGGAGGGAGACTGGAAGCTCGTCTGGGCGCCGGCGCTGCCGGCCAGGGTTGAGCTTTTCAACCTCGCCAATGACCCCGGCGAGACGCGCGATCTGTCCGTCGCCAATCCGGCCAAGGTCGCCGAACTTCAGGCGGTGGTGGTCAAGCTTGCCGAGGAGATGGTGCCACCGCACTTCCTGATGGCTTCGCTGCAGGCGGTCCTGGCCAACCCGCCGGCATTTCCGGACGGGCTTGGCGCCAAGGGCCAGCACTGACGCCAATGCCGCTCGAGCCGCCGCCGGTGCTTGCCAAAGGCAGGGACTGGCTGAGATCGCGCGATTTTCAGATTGCCACGGCAGTGACGCTGGCGACGGCCGGGCTGTTGTCGGCTTGGGCGACCTATCAGTCGGGCCTGTGGGACAAGCGCGAGCTTGAGGCGCGGGGTCGCGCCAATGCCCGGTTGAGCGAGTCTTCCGAACTCATCCTGCGTGCCGGCCAGGAAGAGGCGATCAATTCCGTAATGTTTCTCGAGTGGATCGAAGCCCTTGCCGCCGGCCAGTCGCTGCGCGCCGATGTGCTGCAAAGCCATTTTCCGCAGCCGTTTGCAGCGGCTTTTGCAGAGTGGCGGGCCGACCAGCCCGATGACATGGGCACGGTGTCGGCCAGAACGCGCTTGCCGGATTTCACCGGCCCCAGCCGTGCCGCGGCAAAGGCCGCCCGGGCGCAGTCACGTTCGGCCAGCCGCGAAGCCCAGATCCGCGAGCAGATCGGCGACAGCTATGATGTCACTAATGTCGTGCTGGCGACGTCGCTGTTCCTGGCCGGTATCGGCACCGCGCTGCCGTCCCAAGCGGCGCGCTGGCTGCCGCTGGCGCTTGCCATTTGTCTGACCGCCGCCGCCGCTTTGGCCATGGTGTTAACACCAGTGGCGGTGCCGGCCTGGGTCGGGTTGCGGTTGGGTTAGCGGCCCGCGCCGGAAGCAATAAGGGAACCTGACGGTCAGTTGCGCCCCATGTTGACAATCACGCGGCGGCCATCGCTGGCGCGGGTGATTTCAGTGGTGACGCCATAGGTTGTCGCGATTGTGTCCGGCACCAGAACGGCCTCTGCGGCGCCGAAACCCACCACCCGACCGCCGCGCAACAACAGCACATCATCGGCAACGCGCGCCGCCTGATTGAGATCGTGGAGCACCACCACAACCCCGGCGCCGGCGGCGGCAATGGCGCGCAATCGATCGAGCACATCGAACTGGTGCGCCGGATCGAGGCTGGCGAGCGGTTCATCGGCGAGCAGCCAGTCGGGCGTGCCGGCGAGCACGCGCGCCAGTAGCACGCGGCCGCGCTCGCCGCCCGACAGTGTGTTGACGATGCGCGTCGCAAGGCTCGCGACATCAGTGGCGGCCATCGCTGCGGCCACGGCGGCCTCGTCTTCGGCGGAACTGCCCCAGCACTGGCGATGCGGGAAGCGCCCCAGCCCCACCAGCGTTGCCACATCGATCTCCCAATGCACATCGGCGGTTTGCGGCAGATAGCCGATGCGGCGTGCCAAAAGGCGCGGGTCGCTGGCGGCGCGGTCCACGCCATCCAGCCGCACCACGCCGGCATTGGGCCGGTGCAGCCCGGCCAGGCAGCCGAGCAGGCTCGATTTGCCGGCGCCATTGGGCCCGAGCACCGCCGTCACCCGCCCCGGCGCAAAGGTCGCGGTGACGGCATCGAGCACCGTCCGGCCACCGAGCACCAGCCCGAGATTTTCGACCGACAGGCTCATGGCAGCGTCCGCTTCAGCCGCTGCAACAGCACGAGAAAGAATGGCCCGCCCAGCAGCGACATGGCGATGCCGAGCCGGAGTTCGCTCACCGTCGGTGCCACCCGCACGAGACTGTCCGCCAGCACCACCAGCAGCGCGCCGCCGATCGCAGAAGGCCATAGCACCGCCGAGGGCCGGTGGCCCGCCAAGGGCCGCACCAGATGCGGCACGATCAGACCGACAAAGCCGATGACGCCGGCCGCCGCGACGCCGGCCCCGACGCACAGTGCCACGCCAATGATGATACGCCGTTGCAGGCCCCGGGGATCGACGCCCATCGATCGGGCGGCGGCTTCGCCCAGCGTCAGCGCATCGAGCGCCGGGCCGGTGGAGGCGAGGATCGCCAGCCCCAGCGCCGTCAACGGCAGCGCCAGCCAGACATCGTCCCAGCTGCGATCGGTCAGCGCCCCCATCAGCCAGGTGATGATCTGCGTGGTGGCGAAGGGCGTTGGGGCGAGGCTGATCGCTAGCGCCGTCAGCGACCCCGCCAAGCTGGCGATGATGACGCCAGCCAGCGTGAAGACGATGATGCTCCCCGAGCGGCCAACAAGGAGCGCGAGCAGCGTCATGGCAGCAGCGGCGCCGATCAGCGCGAAACTGGGCAGCAGCCACGGTTGGGTAAAGCCGAAAAAGATCGACACGACCGCCCCCAGCGCCGCCGCCGCTGAGACGCCGAAAAGCCCCGGATCGGCGAGCGGATTGCGCAAATAGCCCTGCATCGCTGCCCCCGCCATCCCCAACCCGGCGCCGACAATCGCCGCGAGCAAGGTGCGCGGCAGCCGCAACTGGCTGATGATCAGCGCGCGTGGATCATCGGTGAACCACGCCGAAGCCGGCAGCCAGACCTTGCCGGCGAGCAGCGACACCAGCATCGCCGCAGCCAGCGCCACCAGCAAAGCAAGGAGATGCTGCGGCTTCACAGCGATTTTCGTACGGCGGTGAGTTGGCCGAGCGCCGCGATGATCGTCGGGCCGCCGCAATTGAGCAGGCGTTCGGGGAAGGGCCGCATCGCGACCTGGCCCGCAAGCGGCCGCAGCACGGGATGGCCGAGCATGCGGTCCTCGCCTTGCGTCGTCGTTGTGGTGAGGAGTACTCGGGGCGGCGCTGCCACCAGCCGTTCGAGCGGCAGCACATCCCACTTCTGCAAGCCGTAATCGCCGCTGAGATTGCGAAAGCCGCTGGTGCGCAGCAGATCATCGGCGAGGGTCGCGCTGCCTGGTACCAGCCCGCCGCCGGCCCAGATCAACGCCGGCAATGGCGCGCCCGGCGCCCGCGCTGCCGCCACCGCGGCATCGATGCGCGCCACCAGCGCTTCGCCGCGGTCCGGATGGCCGATGGCAGCGGCGATGGTGCGGATTTGCGCCCGGCTCTCGGCGATGCTTTC
>JAAFIT010000068.1 GCA_013298745.1 Sphingomonadales bacterium | reverse complement strand
GGTATAGCGCGTGCCGGCGGTCAGCTTAAGCCGGTCGGTGACGTTGATATCGGCCTGAAGATAAGCGGCCTTATCGGTAACGCCGGTTTCGATCCGTGCGGTGCCCTGGTCGCGGCGATCCTTGGCGTCGAAATACAGCAGCCCGGCGATGACATCGACCCGCCCGGCAAGCAGCGATCCAGTCAGGCGCAACTCCTGCGAAAACTGATCATAGTCGCCGTCGCTGGTGACCGGTGCAAAGCCCGGCGCGGTGGCGACCGGCACCGGTGACGGCACGGCGGCGGTGGGGGCCGGACGGCCATCCGTCAGATCAACAGCAAAGCGCTCACGGGTGTTGATGAAGCCGGTGATGGCGGCAATCGCCAGATTCTCGCCGGCCCAATCGAGATGCGATGTGTACATCTGGGTATCGAGGCGATTGCCAAGCGGGATCAGCGGGTTGGCGGCGCCAAGCGGCTGTTCGACGCGGCGGCCCGTGGCGGCAAAGCGGGCGTTGCAAACGGTCGGCGCATTGGGATCACAGGCGGAATTGGCGAGATTGTCGCCATCGGTTCGCATGTAGGTAGCGGCCACATTCCAGCGCAATTGATCACTGAACGTCACCTGCACCGCACCGCGCAGCCCGGCCATGTCGCTGTCGTTCAATCGCTCGCCGGTGGTGGTGTTGTGGACGTATCCGCTGTCGTTCTGCCAATAGCCTGACAATTTGAACGCCACCGCAGGGCTGAACGGCAGGTTGATCGATCCGCGCAGCAGCTTGCGGCCATAGCCGCCGGCGCCGAATTCCGCCGTGCCGGCGACGCGATCGACCGGGCGATCAAGCACGACATTGATGGCGCCGCCGCTGGTGTTGCGGCCATACAGCGTTGCCTGGGGCCCGCGCAGCACTTCGATGCGGTTGATGTCGAACAGCCCGAAATTGCTGCCGTTGGGGCGGCCGAGATAGATATCATCAAGGAAGGTGGCGACGGCCGGGTTGGTAACGGTATCGGTCGCCGCATTGCCGAGGCCGCGGAGGGCAATCACGTTGGCGCTGCCCAGCCCGATGCTGTTCGATCCGACCAGATTGGGGACGAAATCGAGAACGCCGAGCGGTGTCTGCACGCCAAGTTGCTGAACGCGATCGGCGGTGAACACCGTCACCGCCATCGGCAGCGCCTGTGCCGGATCGGCGCGGCGCTCGGCCGTGATGATGACGTCGGGAATCAGCGGCAGAGCGGGCGTCTCGGCGGCCATAACCGGGCCGCACGCACACGCGGCAAGCGCCGCGCCGGAAAGGATACGCCTGGCAACCATGGAAAATCCCCGCGCGCCGGGGGCAGCGCGCCTTGCGGAATCGATAGCCGCACCGCCGGCTGGCGGCAATGCGGCAATAACGATTATGCAGCCTTGGGGGCGCTTTCCATCACGCCGGCATCGACGTGATCGGCGAACTGGGCGAAGTTGGCGATGAACATGCCGACGAGCGCCTTGGCCTTGGCGTCATAGGCTGCACCATCGGCCCAGGTGTCGCGCGGGTTGAGGATCTTGGAATCAACGCCCGGCACTGCCACCGGCACCTGGAAGCCGAAGTTTTCATCGGTGCGGAACTGGCCGGTCTTGAGCGTGCCATCGAGCGCCGCGTTGAGCAGGGCGCGGGTCGCCTTGATCGGCATGCGGGTGCCGGTGCCGCCGGTGCCGGCGCCGCCGCCGGTCCAGCCGGTGTTGACCAGCCAGACGTCGACACCGCCCTTGGCGATGCGTTCCTTGAGCAAATTGCCATAAACCGACGGGTGGCGCGGCATGAACGGCGCGCCAAAGCAGGTCGAGAAGGTCGCATCGGGCTCGGTCACGCCGATTTCGGTGCCGGCCACACGGGCGGTGTAGCCCGACAGGAAGTGGTACATCGCCTGATCCGGGGTGAGCTTGGCGATGGGGGGCAGGATGCCGAACGCATCGGCGGTCAGCATGATGATGTTCTTCGGCACCGGGCCGAGGTTGTCGGCGCTGGCGTTGGGGATGAAGTCGATCGGATACGAACCGCGGCTGTTTTCGGCGAGGCGGTTGTCATCAAGATCGATCTCGCGGGTGACGGGATCAATGACGACATTTTCCAGCACGGTGCCGAAGCGCTTGGTGGTGGCATAGATTTCCGGCTCGGCGTCGGCCGACAGGCGGATCATCTTGGCATAGCAGCCGCCCTCGAAGTTGAAGACCGCGGTGTCGGACCAGCCATGCTCGTCGTCACCGATCAGGGTGCGGCTGGCGTCGGCGCTGAGCGTCGTCTTGCCGGTGCCCGACAGGCCGAAGAACACGGCGGTGTCACCCTTGGGGCCGATGTTGGCCGAGCAGTGCATCGGCATGACGCCCTTCAGCGGCAGCAGATAATTGAGGATCGAGAAGACGCTCTTCTTCATTTCGCCGGCATAGGCGGTGCCGCCGATGAGGATGGTCTTGCCTTCGAAATCCACCGCCACGATGGTTTCGCTGCGGCAGCCATGGCGCGCCGGATCGGCCTTGAAGCTCGGCAGATCGATGATGGTGTATTCGGGCAGGAAATCGGCGAGCGCGCTGAGTTCGGGGCGCACCAGCAGTGTGCGGATGAACAGTGAATGCCAGGCAAATTCGGTAATCACCCGCACCTTGACGCGATGTTCGGGCTGCGAGCCGCCGAACAGATCCTGGACGAACAGCGTCTCCTTGGTGGCGAGCGCCGCCTGGAAATCGGCCTTCACGGCGGCGAACTGTTCGGGCGTGATCGATTTGTTCTTGTCCCACCAGATGGCACCATCGGTGACCGAATCGCGGACGATGAACTTGTCATTGGCGCTGCGGCCGGTGTGCTTGCCGGTTTCGACGACGAAGGCGCCGTCCTTCGACAACAGGCCTTCATGCCGCGCCACGGCGAGTTCGATCAGCGGCGCAGTGCCGAGGTTCCAGTGCAGCTTCGCCGGGGTCATATAGCCCTGGGCATCGAGACCATGGGATGACATCACAGGTGCTGGCACGGGCAGAATCCTTTGTCTGTTGGCAGCAAGGCGCTACCGGAAAGAGGCAACCGCGAACGCGGTCAGGACAGGCTGATTGGCGAGGCGCATAGCGAACGCATACGTATTCGTCAAAAGACCTTCGGTTAAGTTCCAGCAATATTCTGTCGCAATGGCCCCGCCACTTGCCATCCTCGCATAGGGGCGCGACAAGTGTGGCGATGTCTGATGCTCCCGCCCCTCCGGTCATCGCGCTTGTCGATGACGATCGTAACATCCTCACGTCGGTGTCGATCGCGCTGCAGGCCGAAGGCTTTACGGTCCGCATGTATTCCGATGGCGATTCGGCGTTGAAGGCGCTGCTCGACAATCCGCCCGATCTTGCGGTCCTCGATATCAAGATGCCGCGCATGGACGGCATGGAGGTGCTGCGCCGCCTGCGCGAGAAATCGCAGGTGCCGGTGATTTTCCTGACCAGCAAGGACACCGAGATCGACGAAGCGCTCGGCCTTGCGATGGGCGCCGATGATTATATCGGCAAACCGTTCAGCCAGCGGCTGCTGATCGAGCGCATTCGCGCCGTGCTGCGCCGTGTCGCCAATCGCAAGCTGCCGCCCGAAAGCGAGGGTGAGGCGGCGATCGCCGAGCCGATCATCCGCGGCCGGCTGACCATGGACCCCGCGCGCCACCGCGTCACCTGGGACGCCGGCGAAGGCCGTCGCGGCGATGTCGCGCTGACGGTGACCGAGTTCATGATCCTTGAAACGCTCGCCAGCCGACCGGGCTTCGTCAAATCGCGCGACCAGTTGATGGACGCTGCCTATCAGGACGATGTCTATGTCGATGATCGCACCATCGACAGCCACATCAAACGGCTGCGCAAGAAGTTCCGCGCCGTCGATCACGAGTTCAAGGGCATCGAGACACTTTATGGTGTCGGCTATCGCTTCAACGAAGCCTGACCGTCCCGCCGGATCCGAGCCTTCGGAGGTTCAGGAATGGCGGCGGGGCCTCGGCTTCGGCTCGCTGCGGGCGCGGATCTTTGCCGTCAACATCATCGCCGTCATCGTGCTGGCGATCATGTTGCTCTATCTTGACACGGTGCGATCGCGGTTGCTCGATGAACGCACCGCCGGGCTGGCGCATCAGGCGACGACCATTGCCGGTTTCGCCGCCGATCTACCCGACGCGTCGCGGGTTGCCAGTCTCGAACGCCGCAGCTTTGAACGCGGCACAAGGCTGAGGCTTTATGCCGAGAACGGTGCGGTGCTTGCCGACAATTGGCGCCAGCCGGCGACGGCGCGCTTCGTCGTCGAGGACCCGGCGCGGGCGACCTGGCGCCGGCGATCGGCGCGATTCATCGATCGCGTGCTGGAAAAAGTCGGGTCGTTCCAACCGCTGCCGGTCTATCGCGAGGCGGTGCCCGACACGGCAGCGCAATGGCCGGAAATTGCCGATGCGGGCGCCGGCAAGCCGGTGACGAAGCTGCGCCGCGCCGCCGATGGCAGCTTCATGATCGCAGCGGCGACGCGGGCCGCGGGCGGCAGCGTCGTGCATCTCACCGACAATGCCGGCGACCTGACACGCATCCTGCGCGCCGAGCGGCTGACGTCCTTCTGGCTGCTGCTGAGTGTCACCGGGCTCACGCTGTTCCTGACCTGGTATCTGGCGCGCACTATTGTGCGGCCACTGCGCATGCTCGCCATCGCCGCCCACCGCGTCCGGCTGGGGCGCAGCCGCGAAGTCATCGTGCCGCGCCTGCCCGAACGTCGTGACGAAATCGGCGCGCTGGCGCGGGCCCTGTCGGACATGTCGATCGCGCTGCGCCAGCGCATCGACGCCACCGAAGCCTTTGCCGCCGACGTCGCGCACGAACTGAAGAACCCCCTCGCCTCGCTGCGCAGCGCCGTCGACACGCTGGAAAGCATCGAGGCACCCGACCTTCGCGCCCGGCTGATGACGGTAATTCGCGATGATGTCGGCCGCATCGACCGGCTGATTACCGATATTTCGGATGCCAGCCGGCTCGATGCCGAACTGTCGCGCACGCGCTTTGTGCCGGTCGATGCCGTGGCACTGGCGACCGGGCTGGTCGCCGCATACCAGACGGCGGGGCTGCCGACCGGCGTCGGGATCGCTTTTGCAGGTGAGTATGGCCCCGAGGCAGCGATGGTGCGCGGTGATCCGGCACGGCTGGCACAGGTGCTGCGCAATCTGATCGACAACGCCCTGTCGTTTTCACCGTCTGGCGGGACGGTCACGCTGGCGGTGGCCGCCGGGGATGGCCTTGTCACCCTGTCGGTCGGCGATGAGGGGCCGGGTGTGCCGGTCGAAAATCGCCGCGATGTCTTCAAGCGCTTTTATTCGCAGCGGCCAGAGGCAGAGGATTTCGGTCGCCATTCGGGGCTGGGGCTGTCGATCGCCGGAGCGATTGTCGAGGCGCACGGCGGGCAGATGCGGGTCGATGACACGCCAAGCGGCCGCGGCGCGCTGTTCAGCGTCGAACTGCCGGCGCTGGCGCGATGACGGTGCACGCCACGGCGGTGGCGCTGGATGGCCGCGCCGTGCTGCTGTTGGGGCCATCGGGAGCCGGGAAATCCGATCTGGCATTGCGGCTGATCGATCGCGGCTGGCGGTTGATCGCCGACGATCGGGTGGTGCTGGTGCGGCATGGCGATGCGCTCTGGGGGTCGGCGCCGGCGCCGATTGCCGGGCTGATCGAGGTGCGCGACGTCGGCATCGTAGCCGAAGCGGCACTGACGGGTGCCACGGTCGCGCTCGCCATCGATCTGGCAGCGCGACCGGCGCGATTGCCGGAACCGTCGGTGTGGACGTTCGACGACGTCGCGGTGCCGTTGATCGCGCTTTCGGCCCATGAGGAATCGGCACCACTGAAGGTCGAGCGGGCTTTGCAGGCGCATGGTGCTGCCGTAAAAGCAGTTGTGCCCGCGCATCCTGCCTCACCTGCTCCGCCGATCCTGATCGTCAGCGGCATGTCGGGCGCCGGCAAATCATCGACGCTGAAGGCGCTCGAGGACATGGATTATGAAGCGGTCGACAATCTGCCGCTCGGGCTTGTCGATGCCTTGTTCAATTCGGCGCAGGGTGGTGACGGCCCGCCGCGGCCGCTGGCGTTCGGCATCGATGCGCGCACCCGGTCGTTCGATGCCGAAGCCTTGGTGGCGCGGTTGCGATCCTTGCGCGCCGAAGGCGTCGATATCCGGCTGCTTTACCTCGATTGTTCGCATGAAGAATTGACCCGGCGCTTTTCGGAAACGCGCCGCCGCCACCCGCTGGCGCTCGATCGCCCGGCCGCCGATGGCATCGATCTCGAACGCAGCCTGACGGCACCGCTGCGGCGCTGGGCCGATATGGTCATCGACACCACCGGGCTGTCGGTCGCCGATCTGCGCCGCCGCATCGCCGAACGGCTGGGCCATTCGACCGAAGGCAGCCTGACCGTGACGATCGAATCCTTCGGTTTCGCCGGCGGCCTGCCGCGCGATGCCGATCTGGTGTTCGACATGCGTTTTCTCGCCAACCCGCACTGGGACGTCGCGCTTCGACCACTCACCGGCGAGGATCCGGCGGTGGCTGCCTATGTTGCCGCCGATCCGGCTTTTGCGCCGGCCGTCGATCGCATCGCCGATCTGCTGCTCACCCTGCTTCCCGGCTATGGCCGCGAGGGCAAGGCCTATCTGACGATCGCTGTGGGTTGCACCGGTGGCCGCCATCGCAGCGTCGCCGTGGCGCGCGAACTCCATACGCGGTTGCTTGCTGCCGGCCATGCGCCGCTGCTGGTGCATCGCGACCTCGCCAGCACTGGCAACGACGCCGCCATATTGACAGCGGCCCCTGTGTCGGAGCAGGGCAAAGCGACATGATCGGGCTCATTCTTGTCACCCACGGCAACCTTGCCAAGGAATTCCTGGCGGCGACCGAGCATGTCGTCGGACCGCAGGAGCGCGTCGCCGCGATCTGCATCGATGCCGATGAGGACATGGAAGTCCGCCGCAAGGATATCGAAGCCGCCATCGCGGCGTGTGATGAAGGCCAGGGTGTCATCATGCTGACCGACATGTTTGGCGGCACACCGTCGAATCTGGCGATTTCGCTGCTGCGCCCGAATGTCGAGGTGATCGCCGGGGTCAATCTGCCGATGCTGATCAAGCTGGCGAGCGTCCGCAAGACGCTGAAGGTGGCCGCCGCCGTGGAAGCGGCGCAGGAGGCCGGGCGGAAATACATCGCTGTTGCCTCCAAGATGCTCGGCGAAGCCGCTTGACGGTTGGCCCCGTCACTGTCCCGATCACCAACAAGCGCGGCCTGCACGCGCGTGCCAGCGCCAAATTCGTCACCATGGCATCAGGCTTCGACGCCGAAGTCACCGTGTCGCACGATGGCCATAGTGTCACCGGCACGTCGATCATGGGGCTGATGATGCTCGCCGCCGGCATTGGCGAGTCGATCGAGATTTCCGCCACTGGCCCCGATGCGGAGGCGGCGGTTGCGAAGCTGTCAGGACTCGTGCTCGACAAATTCGGCGAAGACTAGCCGAAGACCGCCCCGCGCACCGCACGGGCGACAAGATCCGCCGCAATCGTGCCGATCTCGGCAATCGCGACATTATCCGACGTGCCTTCCGTCGCCGTCGACATCACGAACAGGCTGTCGCCATCGAAAGGCGTGTGGATCGGACGGATGGCGCGCGCCAGGCCATCATGCGCCATCATCGCCACGCGCCGCGCCTGAACGCGGGTGAGCGGGGCGTCGGTGGCGATGGCGCCGATGCAGGTGTTGCCGGCGGCATTTATCGAAGAGCTGGGCATCGCCGCCGCACGAGCGCGCAGCTTGGGCATCGGCACGGCGCCTTCGGGCGGTGCACCCTGATAGGCCTCGCCAAAGCTGTTGACCGCCACCAGTGCACCGATGTGGTGACCCGATGACAGCATTGCCCCGGTGCTGCCGATGCCGCCGCGGCGGCTGCCGGCGCGGGCGCCATGGCCGGCGCCGATCGGGCCGGATGGATCGTCGTGGCCCAATGCCGCAAAGGCATCGCGCGCGAGCCGGCGATAGGGCGGATCGCTGCCCCAATTTTTGTCACCGCCATTGCCGAGATCGAACAGGATCGCCGCGGGCACAACCGGCACGCGCGGCAGACCCGCACCGATGTCGAGGCCGATTCCCGCCGCCGACAGGCACAGCGCCAGTTCGTCGGCCGCCGCCAGCCCGAACACCGATCCGCCGGCCAGCACCAGGCCATGGACGCGCTCGACCAGATTGCTCGGGTCAAGCGCATCGGTCTCGCGGGTTCCCGGCCCGCCGCCGCGCACATCGACTGCCATGACCACCGGCGCGTCAGGGACGATCAGCGTGACGCCGGTCAACGCCGTCACATCATCGGCATGGCCGATGCGGATGCCGGGAACGCAAGTGAAACCATCGTGCATGCTGGCGCGTATAGCAGTGACGCTCTGCCGCCTTGCAACTGTTTCGCATAACGGGCAGCAAGGTGCGGGGGATGGGAGAGGTTATTTGGCTACCGCGCACATCAACCGGATCGGCACTGCGGTGCCACCCAATGACGTTCATGACGCCTTTGTGCGCTTTGTCGGCGGGATGATCGACGATCGCCGCAACGCCGCCATCTTCAAGCGGATGGTCGGCCGCGCCGGCATCGATCACCGCTTCAGCTATTTCGTCCCCGAAACCGATCCTGATGGCTTTACCGCCGATGCCGAGGGCTTTTATCGCCCAGGCGCCTTTCCTTCGACCGGCGTGCGCATGGCACGCTTTGAAAAGACCGCGCCGATGCTCGCCGCCGATGCGCTCGATGCCTTGGGGCTGGAGGGGGAGCGCGAGCGAATCACCCACCTTGTCGTCGCCTCGTGCACCGGTTTTGTCGCGCCGGGGATCGACCAGTTGATCGTTAAAGCGGCCGGGCTCAATCCCGGTGTCGAGCGCACAGTGGTCGGCTTCATGGGCTGTTACGCCGCGGTCAATTCGCTGCGGCTGGCGCATCATTTCGTGCGCTCCGATCCGGCGGCGCGGGTGCTGGTCGTCAATCTCGAGCTGTGCACGCTACATTTTCAGGAAACCGGCAAGATCGAACAGATCCTGTCGATGCTGCTGTTCGGCGATGGCTGCTCGGCGGCGCTCGTGACGGCGGATGAAACCGGGCTGGCGCTACAGGATTTCCGCGCCGCGACGATTGCGGACTCGGCCGAAGCGATTACCTGGCGGATCGGCGATCAGGGTTTCGACATGCATTTGTCGGGCGAAGTGCCCGGCAAGATTTC
>JAAFIT010000067.1:8851-9430 GCA_013298745.1 Sphingomonadales bacterium | reverse complement strand
GCGCGGTGTGGCAAAATGTCAACCAGGCAGCAAAATCTGCCGAATCGCCTTGCCCGCTGCAAGGTCATCGAGCGCGACGTTGATCTCCGAAAGCGGCCGCACACCCGACAGCAACCGCTCCACCGGCAAGCGGCCAGACCGCCACAACGCGATGTAGCGCGGCACATCGCGCGCCGGGATCGCCGAGCCCATGTAGCTACCGATCAGCGTCTTGGCGTCAGCAACGAGAGAGATTGCCGGAATGGTCAGCGGATCGGCCGGATTGGGCAGGCCGACCGTCACAGTGCGGCCGCCCCGGCTGGTCAGCCGATATGCCTCGGCGAGCACCCTGCCCGAGCCGACGCTCTCGATAGCAACGGCAACGCCGCCATGCGCGCCAATCGTCGCCTCGGCGTCATCGGGATGCACGGCGGCGCGCGCACCGAGTTCGAGCGCCAGCGCGCGCTTTTCCGCCACCGGATCGATGGCAATCACCGGCTCGGCACCGGCCGCCACAGCGCCGAGCAGCGCCGCGAGACCAACGCCGCCCAGCCCCCAGACCGCGACGCCTTCGCCCGGCCGCACCTGCGCCGAATTGAA
>JAAFIT010000067.1:0-8841 GCA_013298745.1 Sphingomonadales bacterium | reverse complement strand
CGCAACCGAACAGCGCGGCGATATTGGGTGGCACATCGGCATCGATCTTCACCGCCGAACGCTGGTCGATCACCGCATGGCCGGCGAAGGCCGACACGCCGAGGTGATGGTGGACAGCATGGCCATGCTCACTCAACCGCCGGCCGCCACCGATCAGCTCACCCCGGCCATTGGCGGCAGCCGCTTCGGCGCATAGCCAGGGCGTGCCCGACACGCACGACGTGCAATGGCCGCACGACGGCAGGAAGGCCAGCACCACCCGGTCGCCAGGCACAAAGCGTGAGCCATCACCGACTTCGACCACCGTCGCGCAGGCTTCATGCCCCAGCGCCATCGGCACCGGCCGGTTGCGATTGCCATCGACGACCGACAGATCGGAATGGCAAAGCCCCGCCGCCTCGATGCGAACCAGCAACTCGCCCGCCTGTGGCGCGGCCAGATCGAGCGTTGCCAGCCGCAATGGCCTGGTTTCGGCAAAAGGACGCGCCTGATTGCCGGCATCGAGCACGGCGGCGGTGGTCTGCATGGGGTGTGTCTCCGGTTCAGGTGGCGCCATGCTGATATGGCGTTTCGGCGGGCGGCAACAGGGCTATCCTAGCCTCGCTGCGGCGAGGGTGGCACTGGCCAGCGCCGCCGTGGCATCGATCAGCGGCACGGCGACCGCCGAAGCGCCGAGCACCAGCGGCACTTCGGTGCAGGCGGCGATGATCACATCGGCACCGTCTGCGACCAACCCGGCAGCGATCGCTGCCATTGCCGTCGCCACCGCCGGGCCGGTGTCGCCGCCCTTGATGCTGTTCACCAGGGGCTGCACGAGCACTCTGTCAGCGGCGATGACCGGCACTGACGCGCGATCGTAAAGCCGGCCATCGAGTGTCGCGCCGATAGCGATGACGCCGATCCGGCGGGTGTTGTGCTGCATCGCTGCTGCGATGGCCGTGTCGATGATATCGACAAAGCGCTTTCCCGCAACGGCGCGGACATCATTGGCCCAGCCATGCGCAGCGTTGCACGGCATCGCCAGCACCTCGGCGCCTTGCGCCAGCAGATTCGCGGCCATTCCCGCGAGCACCGGCCCCGGCGACGGACCAGTGCCGGCGATGGCGGCGTTGCGATCGGGGACGTGCGGATTTGAATCGATCAGCACCCGCGGGTGATCGGCATCGCGCGCCGCGTTTGCGCCCGCCACCAGCCGTGCCATGAAGTCCGCCGTTGCCGCTGGCCCCATGCCGCCGATAACGCCGATGGTGCGCCAGCGCATGGCGCAACTCAGCCGTTCAAAGCCGGATCGCGCAGATCGCGGGCATAGGCGTGGAGCGATGGGCTGCCGCCGGTATGGACGAAGCAGACCCGCTGCCCGGCGTGGAAATCGCCGCGACGGACAAGGCCGATCAGCCCGGCCATCGCCTTGCCGCTGTAGACCGGATCGAGCAGCACGCCTTCGAGCGACGCGAGCATCCGGACCGCTTCGACCATGCTGGTGGTCGGCAGCGAATAGCCGGGACCAACCCATTCATCGAGCGCGACGACCGAGTCGCGCGACGGTGCCGGAGTGCCCATCAGTTCGGCGGTGGCGACCGCCAGCTTGTGGACATTGCCTTCCTGCTCGGCGCGCGGACGACGGACGTTGATGCCGGTCAGCGGCACGCCGGTGTTGAGCGCCACCAGCCCGGCGAGCAGGCCGGAATGCGTGCCGGCGCTGCCGCTGGCGACGACGATGGCATCAAAGGCGACGCCGAGATCGAAGGACTGGTCCATGATTTCGGCGGCACAGGCGGCGTAACCAAGTGCACCCAGGGGTGTCGAACCGCCACCGGCGATGGTGTAGGGCACGCCCCCGCGTGCGCGGACGGCAGCAGCCTCCACGGCCATTTCGGCGGCCAGATCGGCGCCAAGCGGTACGACGCGAACGCTCTCCACCCCCATCAGGTCGAACAGCAGATTGTTGCCGAGCGCTTCATGCGCATAGGTGCCCGGCACACGTTCCTCGATGACGAGCCGGCACTTCAGGCCTTCCTTGGCCGCCGCTGCCAACGTCAACCGGCAATGGTTCGATTGCGGCGCGCCGACGGTGACGAGCGTATCGGCACCTTGCGCCAGCGCCTCGGCGACGAGGAATTCGAGCTTGCGGGTTTTGTTGCCGCCAGCGGCGAGGCCGAGCAGGTCGTCACGCTTGATCCAGATTTCCGGCCCGCCCAGCGCGGCGGACAGACGCGGCAACGGTTCAAGCGGCGTGAAACCGGGGGTGTACCGGCGGCGGGGAAAGCGAGCGAGGTTCATGTCTCCGTGATGCCCGTGACCGCGGTGCAAAGCAACCATGCCGGCTTCCCGGTGAAAGCGTGTATGAAGCCGTTACATGAATGATTTCGATCCCGTCATCGCCGCCGCCATCGCCTGGGCGGTGGGGCTGTGCCTGATCGGCGGGCTGATGACCCCGCGGACTGAATGGTATGCCCGGCTCAACAAGCCGTCATGGCAGCCGCCCGGTTGGGCCTTTGGTCCGGCATGGACGATCATCCTCGGGCTGGCGGCGTGGAGCGCGGTGATTGCGTGGAACGCTGCCGACAGCCCTGCCGATCAGCGCAGCATCCTCATCCTGTTTGCCGTCAATGGCCTCTGCCACCTCGCCTGGAGCCCGTTGTTCTTCAAGGCACAACGCCCCGATTGGGCGCTGATCGAAGTGGTGTTCCTGTGGGCGTCGCTGGTCGCGCTGGTGGTGGGGCTGTGGCCGATCTCGGTAAAGGCGGCGATGCTGATCCTGCCCTATCTGGCCTGGGTCAGCTTCGCCGCCTTTTTGAACCTGACCATCGTCCGCCTCAACCCGCGCACGGGCTGAGGCGGACCTGCATCACATGCGGTGCAGCGCGCACAACTTGTTGCCATCGGGATCGCGCAGATAGGCGAGATAAAGCTTGCCGACAGAGCCTTCGCGCACGCCAGGCGGATCTTCGCACGTCGTGCCGCCTGCCGCGACGCCTGCGGCGTGCCAGGCATCGGCCTGCTCCGGCGACGCCACGGCAAAACCCACCGTGCTGCCATTGCCTACAGTTGCTGGCTCGCCGTTAATCGGCAGCGATACCGAAAAAATGCCGGTCGGCGTCATGAAGAAGATGCGGTGATTGTCGACGATCGACGGCGCGATGCCGATCGCCCCGAGCAGCTTGTCGTAAAATGCCTTGGCGCGCGGCAGATCATTGGTGCCGATCATGATGTGCGAAAACATCGCCTGTCCCCTTGTTATTGGCCCACAGGCCTCTGCCTGCCGGAAGTGCAGTGCCGCCAAGGCGCGGCAGAGTCACGCTGACAATCTGGGCAGTGCCGAATGATGCGTAAGAATCGCGGCATTGAACGCATCTGGGCCGTCGATGTTGCACAGATGCCCTGCCCCCGGCAGCAGGATCATTTTGGCACCGGCTTGGGCGAGCGCCTGAGCATTGACGCGCCGCCTGGGGGTATCCTCGCTGCCAACGATCGCCGTCACCGGGAATGACGCCCCGACAATCGTGTCGGCATAGGCAGGCAGGCCTTGCCCCTGCACCAGCAGATCACGGCCATCATAGTCCGCCAGCATGGCAGCGGCGAGCACGGTGCCGGCCGGGTTGACCGGCTGCATCAGATGATGGTCCTCAACCATATTGCGCATCCCTGACAGATCACCCGATCGCGACGCGGCCGTCATCGCGGCAATCGGTACCTGCTCATCATCGCCTGGAACGCCATCAAGTGCCGTTCCCTGCAGAGTCAATGACAGCAGCCTGTCCGCGACCCTGGTAGCAACGGCAAGCGCCACGCGGCCGCTTTGCGACATGCCGACGAGATGAAAGCGATCAAGGTTCAGCGCATCGGCAATGTGCAGCACATCATCAGGCTCACTGACAAGATCCGGGGGCGCCGTCGATTGGCCGAAGCCCCGTCGATCGACACCGACAAGCGTGAAGTGGCGGGCCAAGGGCAGCTGAGGCAGCCACATCCGGCGATCCAGGGTCCAGCCGTGAAGCAGCAGCAGCGGTGGCCCTGCACCCAACGTCTCGACCACCAGATCGCCGCCAGGGACGGCGACGCGTTTAACAACACCACCCGGCCACCGGGGGACCGGGACCACGGCGGTGTTACTGCAATCCGGTGCTGACGCCGGGATCAAGCCGCGTGGCGATAGGGATTGTTGTTGTGATGATCCCCGGCCAGCCAGCGAGCCAGTTCCGCCTTGGCGGTCGCACGGCGCTCGGCGTCGACCTCGGGCGCCATGGCCGCAGGCGTATCATAGGTGAATTCGAGGATCATGCCGTTGGGATCAGTGACATAGACCGAGCGGCAATAGCCATGTTCGAGAACATAGGTTGCAGGCTCGACAATGCCAGCGGCGGCGATGCGCGCCTCAAGCTCGGCTTGGGTGTCCTTGTCGACATGCAGGGCAATGTGGATGAAGGGCGACGATGGGATATCCGGTCCGAATTCAGCCTGATCATCGGGATTGGCGAATTGGAAGAATGCCAGCGCCGATCCATCGGCAAGCTCGAAGAAACAATGGCAATAGGTCCGTTCCTTGCCGAACAGCTCGTCCATTTCGGTGTAAGTGGCGATCAGCGGCAGGCCGATGACGTCTTCATAAAAGGCGCGCGTCGCTTCCAGGTCCTTGGTCACATAGGCCGTGTGATGCAACCGGCCGGGCCTGCGCTTGATGCTCATGAAGATATCTCCTTAGCCGAAGAGCTTTGTAGCGATGCCGGCGACATGGCGTCCCTGGAAGCGCGCGCCGGCAAGCTCGTTTTCCGATGGCATGCGGCTGCCGTCACCCCCGGTAATGGTCGTGATACCATACGGCGTGCCGCCGGAAATGCCGTCCATCGTCGTGTTGCCCGACCAGCTATAGGGCAGGCCGACGATGATCATGCCATGGTGCAGCAATGTGGTGTGCATGCTGGTCAGCGTGGTTTCCTGGCCGCCATGTTGGCTCGCCGTGGCGCAAAAGGCACTGCCAATTTTGCCAACGAGCGCGCCGGTAGCCCACAGGCCCCCCGTTTGATCGAGGAAGTTGCGCATCTGCGCCGCCATGTTGCCGAAGCGTGTCGGCGAACCAACGATGATCGCATCATAATCGCCGAGTTCGCCGGGCGTGGCGAACGCAGCATCCTGCGCGGTCTTGAGGCCCGAGGCCTTGGCGACGTCATCCGGCACCAGTTCGGGCACCCGCTTGACCGTCACCTCGACACCCGACACTTCACCGGCGCCGGCGGCGATGGCGTGCGCCAGCGTTTCGACGTGGCCGTAGCTGGAATAGTAAAGGACGAGAACGCGGGCCATGGTGACTCCTAAAAGCTGAACGAGGCTTCGACGCCATAACGACGCGGACGCGCCTTGAAGACGAAGCCACCGGGCGAGAATTCGGCGTTGTATTTCACATCGAACAGGTTCTGCGCAAACGCCGTCAACGACCAGTTGTCCGAAGCCACCCCAAGCCGGGCGTCAACCAGATCGATCGGGTCGCGCGACGTCGAGTTTTCGACATCGAACCAGGTGCGGCCGGTGCGGCGATAGTCAGCACGCGCCGTCAGATCGAGCGTGTCGGTGATCGGGGTGCGGTAATTGCCGGTCAGGTTGAGCGTGTAGCGCGAAATCAAGGGCGCTTCGTTGCCGATCACCGAGGCGGTGGGGAACTGCTTGATTTCGCTGTCGGTGTAGCCAAAGCCGGCGATCAGATCGAGGCCCGGCAGCGGCCGCAGCGTCGCATCGACTTCAAAGCCATTGATGCGGGTTTCGGGGACATTGCCGAGGTTCTGCGTCGAGTTGGCGGCAAGGAAGACGAAGAAATAGCTGTTGATCGACTTGGTGGTGAAGGCGGCAGCGTTGAATGTCAGCAAGCGATCGCTGGTCTGGGTCTTCAGGCCGATTTCGAAAGTTTCGGCCGTTTCGGCCTCGAACGTATCGGCGACGCCGACGATGCCGTTCGATGCAGCGATGGCGCCGACGCCGGTCTGGTTGAAGCCACCTGAACGGAAGCCCTTCGAATAGCCGCCATAGAGGGTGACATTGTCGGTCGGCGTCCAGGTCAGAGTCACCTTGGGCTGCCAAGCGTCGAACGTCTTCTCACGCACTTCGCCGGTCGTGGCAGGCGGGAAACCGGGGACGTTGGGCAGGAACGCCGGCGGTGTCAGCGTGGTGTTTTCGCGGCTGTCCTTGTCATAGCGCAGCGAAGCGTCGACGCGGAACTGGTCGTTGATTTTCCAGATGACGTTGCCGAACAGCGCCCAGGCAAAATTGTCCTGCGAATCCGCCAGGAACGTCGCCTGCGGATTGTCGGGGTTGGTGCTCGGGGTGCGATAGACGGCGGTGACGCCCTTGCCCAGATCGACGAGATTGCCGGTGGAGATGTAGCGCTTGGTGCCAATGCCATAAGCGCCGGCAATGACCTGCACGGGCTTGTCGGCGGGGGATTCATAGCGGAGTTCCTGGCTCCACGCCGACACGTCGAGATACTGGCTCTGGTTGAGGTCGAAACCGAAGAACTGGAAGAGCAAGGATTCCTTGATCGGCAGGAAGTTGAAGGCGTCGCCGGTGAGGATTTCGGTCACCTTGTCGTAAGCCGTCGTTGAGGTGATCTTGCCGAAATCGCTTTCATAGGCGACGCGCAGCGTGCCGTTGTAGAGATCGCGGTTGTTGATGCCGGCGTTGTTGACCCGCACAGGCAGCGACACGTCGTTTACGTCGTTGACGATGTTGTAGTAAAAAGCCTGGGTGCGCAGCAGGCCGACCGAGCCGCGCAGATCGACGGTCAATTCGGGGGTTGCTTCCCACAGCAGATTGCCGCGCAGGTTGAATTCGCGCAGCGGATCGGCATCTTCGTTGAGGAAGGTGTTGGGGATGAAGCCGTTGGTATCATACCAGGTGCTGGCGATGCGGAATTTGACGTTTTCGGAGATCGGACCTGACAGGTTGCCGCGCGCGAAATAGCCGAAGCCATTGTCGATCCCGCCGGTAAACTTGCCCGACAGTTCCTCGGTCGGCGCCTTGGAGGTGATGATGATCGCGCCGCCAATGGCATTGCGGCCATAAAGCCCGCCTTGCGGCCCCTTTAGCACTTCGATCTGCGCCACATCGACAAGTTCCTGGTTGAACTGCGCGGCGTTGACCTGCTGCACGCCATCGACGACCACCGCCACCGAAGGCTCGCTGTTGCGCGCCTGGGTGATGCCGCGGATGATAACGAAGGTGGTGCCGGCATTCTGCGTCTGCACCAGATTGACGTTGGGCGTCAGCGCAATGAAATCCGCCGGGCGGACAATGCCGGCCGCCTGGATGGTCTTGTCGTTGAAGGCGGTGATCGATGCCGGGACGCTTTGCAGCGATTCCGCGCGACGCGTCGCGGTGACGATAATCTCGTCGGCGGCGGGATCAGCAGCGGCAGTCTTGTCCTGTGCATTTGCGGTCGCAGCGAACATTGCCAGCGCGGAACCGGCCAGCCAGCGTGTCGTTGCAACACCGCGCGAACCCATCGCAAATCCTGTCATCGAAAGCCTCCCCCCACGCGCCTCTGGCGCATCACACGGCCTTCTCGACCGATAGCTGCCCTCCAATATAGTTTCGCAATGCGAAGTCAAGTTCGATAATCGAAGAACGCTGCGATCTGGAGCGCAAATTGTCGCGCATAAACAAGCGATACGGCGCGCCTGTGGGCGCGCCACCCTTTGGCGGTTCAACCGTTCGCGAGAGAGCGGGCCAATGTCGGCCAGCGGCGCAATTCTGCCGCGATGGCGGCGGCGGCATCTCGCAGCAACGGCAGGCGAGTCCGCACCAACTCGTCCTGCGATATCCGGGTCGTTGAGGTCGAGCAGTTGATCGCCGCGACGATGCGATCATCCGGTCCGAAGATCGGCACGGCCACCGAGACGATGCCGTAGTCGAGCTCATCGAGAGCGGAATCATATTGCCGGTCGCGGATTGTCTTGAGCCGGGCGCGGAACGCTTCAGGCTCGGTAACGGTCCGCTCTGTCAACCGCGCCAGTGGCGCTTCGGCTACAAAATTGTCGATGGCGCGATCGCCCTGAAAGGCCAGCAACACCTTGCCCATCGAGGTCGCGTGCAGCGGAAAGCGCGTGCCGACAGCGGCACCCAGGCGGATCCGGCGGTTGGTGGGAATATGGCAGACATACAGAATATCTCGGCCGGAGCGCACCGCCAAAGACGCGGAATCACCGGTCTGGTCGCGTAACGCCTGCAACGGCGGCACCGCAACCTGTTCGATGTTCATCGATGACAGATAGGCGGAACCAAAGGCCAATACTTCGGGGCGCAACAGAAACCGCCGGCCGACCTGTGCGACATAGCCGAGTCCGACCAGCGTATTTAGGCAGCGCCGCGCCACCGCCGGCGACAGGCCGGTGACGACGGCGACCTCGGACAACGCCATTTCTGGGTGGGCGGCGTCAAAGGCGCGCAGTACGCTGAGGCCGCGCTCCAGCGTTGACAGATATTCGGGATCTTTGGGCTCACGCACCGCCATGGCTGCAAGCGCTATGGGGAGGGCGGTCATCGTGCAAGCCCTTACGCCGCCACATCCGGAACGTCACGGCCAAGGATCGCCGCATTGTCGGCGCCGAGCAGCGGCGGCGCTGTGACGGTCAGCGCGCGCTCTCCATCGAAACTGAGCGGTGAGCGGATGGTGCGGAACTCGCCCATCGGGCCGGGCGCGGTGATTTCCAGTTGCAGCGCATGGGCTTGCGGCGAATCGAGCACCTCGCGCGACGTCGCGACCGCAGCATTAGGCACCTCGAGTTCGGTCAGCCGCGCCGTCCATTCGGCGCGGCTGCGAGTGGCGAAGACCGGCGCAAGATAAGCGACGACATC
>JAAFIT010000066.1 GCA_013298745.1 Sphingomonadales bacterium | reverse complement strand
GAATTGCCGTTGGAATCGCTGATCTCGATGCTGCCGGGGCCATCCTTCAGGGTGATCGATTGGCCGCCGGGGGTTTCGAGTTTGAGGCTTTCCTGGCCCTGGCTGTCATCGAGCGTCACGGTGACACCGTTGCGCGATTTGATCACCTTCAGATTGTTGGCGCCGCCATCGACCGATGCCGGCGGGCTGTCCTGGCCGTTCCACAGGCCACCCAGCACATAGGGCCGGCGCGGATCGCCCTGTTCGAACGCCACCAGCACCTCATCGCCGACTTCGGGGAGGAACCAGCTGCCGCGATCACTGCCGGCGAACAACGTCGCCATCCGCGCCCAGGCGTCATAAGCGCCGCCACCGGCATCGGGGCTCCAGGGGAGCTTGACCTTCACCCGCCCCTGCCCATCGGGATCGTTGATATCGCTGACCTCGGCCGGCGCGACACCATACCAGCGCCCGCCCCAACCCGAGGCGGTGCGGGAATCGATGGTCGCCAGATGGCGATCGCTATCAAGGGGCGGCCCGAACATCAGGCGCGTCCAAGGCCGGGCCGGTCGCAGCGGAATTCGCTGCGCGCGCCGTCATCGGCATCATAAAGGTGGCAAACGGCAATGGTGCGGTAGCGACCGTCGAACAATGGCCCCAGCCCGGACAGCGCCAGCGTGACCCCGACCCGCAGACGGGGGTCGGTTTCGCAAAGCCCCTCCCCCGTCACAAAGCCACGCGCGGAATGGCGATAGCTGGCCTCGGCAAGTTGACGGGCTTCGGCAGCAGTCGCCGGACAGGCGTGGGCGATGGTATCGGTGCGGTTGCCGAAGCTGCGGTTGAGGATGTCACCGCCGGCCTCATCATTGCCGAGCTCGCTGCGGATCGCGGTGACATCGGCGCTGTGGCTGATGCCGGCGCGCGCCGCCACATCCCAACCGCTGGCGACGATGGCACTGCGCTGGTGCGCCAGATCGGCGCTGACCTCGAACCGCCGCAGCGTCCCCGACCAGGCGAGCTCGAGCGCCGTGCCGCCGCCGCTGCGCGCCACGACCAGCCTGTCGCCCACCACCCGCACTTCGGCATCGGCCGCACGGGCGAGATCGATGAGCAACGCAAGGTCGCTCTGGTTCAATTGCGCGATAACCGGTGCTGATTCCCCATCAACTCCGACTTCAGCGGTGAGGCCATGATCACCGGCGATCTGGCGTGCAATGCTACCAAGACTGGCTTGTTCGAAAACCCGGCTGCGCCGTGTCATCCGCAAGGCCTGCAACCGGTCCTCGGCATGGACACGGATCTCTGGCGTGCTGCCTTCCGGAAAATCCGCCGCAATCGCGCTGATACGGCCTTCAAAGATCGTGTCGCTGCCGATGGCCACGGTGATCGCCTTGCCGAAATCGAGCAATTGCCGATCAAAATACTGAAACCCCGGCCGCTCTGCGCCGCCCCAATTGCCAAAGCACAGCTCGGCACGCGCCATGCCGTCGAGGCTATCGGTCAGCGCGTAACGAACGAGGCTGGCTTCGAGCAGCGTCGCGCGATTGCCATCGATACTGATCGCCGGCCGAGCCGATCTTACCGGCAACTGCGCGACATTGCTGGCGGCGCTGGCCATGGCCGTCAGTGCGCCCGCAGCCGGGCTGCGCGAGCGGCAAGCTGGCGCAGCGCGCGCTGGCTATCCTGCAAGTGCAACCGTGTCGGTGCCGCCGCTGCGGACATCAGCGGCTCGGCCGCGGCGGCGGTGGCTTCGAATTCATTGATGACAACAGCCATGGCAGTTCCTCAACCAAAACGCAGACGGATGGCGGGCAGACTCGGCGGCGCCGGTGGCGACAGCGTCGCACCGCCGATATTGAGATCGATCAACGTGCCGGCGTTCAGCCGCAGCGGATCCTCGATGCCGTTGGCAGCGGCGATACCCTGCCAGTCGCCGCCCTTGCCTGCGGCCGCCGCGAGCCCGGCCAGACTGTCGCCAGCGCGCGCCGGGGTGAACGGATGTTGGCCTGGCCGGCGCGCACCGCGGCCATCGCCATCGAAGCGCGCCACAAGGATTTTCTGCTGGCTGAGCGTCAGCGCCACCTGCGCGCGCAGCGGCTTGCCCGCGGGTGAGAAGAACTCCAGCGTTTCCTCAAGCGCTTCCACCATCCCGTCGAACAGGAATGACCCCCAGGAGAAGCGCAGCCCCGGTGGCGCCAGCTTGGTCGAATCGCTTGTCGATGGCTTGGGCGTGATGAAATGCACCACATCGGCGGTCAGCCGGCGCACATCATCAAGCGGCGCTTCCGTCATAGCCGTCACATCGAACCACAGGGTAATCGCCAGCTTGGTGGTGCCCGCGCCGACGAACTGCCGCCCGGCATTGCCCGCCGCCTGGTCGCCGCCCTGGGGCTGGACGATCTGATTGGCGAAGGAGACCTTCATCGTTTCCGGGTTGAACTGCACATCAACCGCCTTGCCGCCCGACAGCTCGGCGCTGAAATCCTCCTGCAGCTCGATGAGCCGGGCCTTGGCGAGTGCCGTCTCGCTCATGCCGCGCGCTCCGGCATGACGAGGCGGAACTTTTCATAGGCGATCTGAAGTTCCTCGACGGCAATCTGTCCGTCCTTGCCGCTGAGCGCCGGGGCCTTGATCTTGATCGGTACACAGCGTTCGACCTGGAAACGCGCCCGCTCGCTGCGGCCATCGGCGGCGAGCAACACGATTTCGGCATTGGCGCGCAAGGCCGGATCGCGGGCCGAGCGTTCGAACCAGCGCCACAGATCGAAATTGTCGGTCATGCCGCGCTTCAGTGTCAGATTGGCATAGCTGATGGTGTGCGCCAGCCGGATGGCGCGATCATTGGCACCGCCTTCGCGGATGGTCTTGACGTCCATCGTCATTTCAAGACCATCGCAATCGGCGAAGGCAGCGGCGGCGAGTGGCGCGGAATCGCCATCGGGGTAGATTTCCACCGAAAAATTGAAGGCGGTGAAGGGATAGGGTGCCATCACGCCGCCTCATCGATGGCAAGCGCTGGCCCGCGCCGGGCGAGCCGGATGTTGAGAAAGCGCAAGGGTGCTGCCGGCGCGACGGCGATATCGATGATCAGCCGGGCGTCGTCATCGTCGCTCATGGCCTCGGCGACACGGAAGGACTGCGCCGAACTTGCCCCGGCAAAGGCCCCGCGGCGCTGCAGGCCATCGAGCAGCATGGTCAGGCTGCGCGTGACAGCGCGGCGCGTGACGTCATTGTCGGGCTCGAAGACATGCACTGCGCCGGTGCGCGCCAAGGCGCGGCGCAGCAGGATCATCAAACGCCGCGTACCGATCTGCCGCCATTCCGGTTCGCCCGACAATGTCATCGCCGCCAGCGCCATCAACCCGCGCGGCGTGGCGCGGATACTGTTGATCCGGGCGTCCTCACAGCGGCCGAAATCCGCCAGCGACAGCGCCGGATCGAAACCGATGACGCCGACCAGCGGCTGATTGGCGGGCGCTGCCCAAACGCCATCGCGCCGTGCGCGTGCCGCCATGCTGCCGGCGATGGCGCCGTCCGGACAGGTGGCAAGGCCGTTGCCAGCCACCAGCCACGGGTGATGCATGGCACCATAGGACAGCGCGCGAGTTTCGGCGTCACCAAGCTGACCGGGCACGCCAAAGCCGGGCGCGGTGATGGCAAGCGCCTGCGCATAACGGGCGGCCGCGTCCGCCCGCCAGCCTTGCGGCAGCGACAGCAGCGCGAACATGTTGGCGCTTCCCGCCGCCAGCCGCAGCAGCGCCACATGCAACCGCGAAAGCCGTTCCGGATCATCGCCGATGACCACATAGGCGCTGCGCTGGACCGTGACGCCAACGGCGGCATAGGCGCTGATGTTGCCATCAAGTTCGGCGCGCAGCCGGTAATAGAACACCCCTTCCGGCCGCCCGGCGACACCAAAGCTGGCATCGGTGCCACGCCAGATTTCGGCGGCCGCGGAAAAATCGGCGCGCGGCGATTCCTCCAGAATATACACGGTCCCCGGCGCGCCCGCCTGCCATGACAGGGTAAAGCTGTCGCCGCTGGCAAAGGCCGGGGCCGTGAGCAGCGGTGTCGGCACCAGCCTTGTGTCACAATCGAGGAAGCGGCTGGTATCGGGCGCCATCAGCGCCGTTTCGCCCTTGGCGTCGCAACCACCGATATGATCGCGCCAGCGTTGTGGCACCGTGGCACCGGGCTGCGGCGCCGCGATCGGACCGGTCGCGATACGCCGCTCCCAGGCCGGCTGCGCCGCATCCGGCAAAGCGATGAGGCTTGCCGCGTCAAAGGGGTCTTCGTCACCGTTGAGGGCGGCGTGAACCCCGATCAGCGCCCGCCCTTCAAGGTCGCGCACCGCCGCCGCGCGCGACAGCACTGCGCCGGTCGACAAGTCGGCCAGCACCGGATCGAGATAGAGTTGCGTATCAAGGCGCGACAGGCCATCGCGCGCCAGCGCCGGGCGGGTTGGCGTCAGCGCGGCGTCGCCGGCGCCGAATCCGGCGTCAAGACCGAGCGGCAGCCAGCCCGCCGCGAGCAGCGCCGCTTCGGCAGCGGTGCCGGTTGCCGTGCCGAAACGCGCGCTAATCGCGGCCAGACCGCCGGCCACAGCCAGCGCCTCGACAATCGCCGATCGGGCGGCAGAAGGCGCGGCAAAGGCCGGGCGCGGGCGCGCGGTTGCCTGACCGGGATCGGCATAGAAGGCGTCGTCATCGGCCAGGGTCGCCACCGACAATGGCTCGATGATACCGCTCCCCCAGCCGCCACTGACGCTGCTCGACGTACCGTTGCGCACCTGCATTCCGATTTCCACACGGTGCGCCGTGAACGGCCCGACAGGCAGGGCCGGCGGAACGGCGCGCCACACCGGACCCGAGGCAACCAGGCCATCATGCCGATCGACGCGCATCCAGAGTGGTTCGCCGCCGCTTGCAATCGCCAGCCAGCCCCCCAGCGGGACCGCCACCGGCACAGCCGACGTCAATTGCCCGACAAGGCCCGGCGTCAGGACGGCTGCATCGCCCGCCACAGTGACCGCCAAAGCCGATCCGGTCGCAACGCGCGCAAACGCGCCCGCCCAGACGGCCAGCAGGTCACCAGTTTCGCGGCGCACGATTCTGGCAAACCGCCGCACACTGCCGTCGGCATCGGCAAGCTCGAACAGCGCGCCGATCGCGGCGCCGTCGCGATCCGCGAAGCGCAAGCCGTGCGCCAGCGCCACAGGATCGGAAACCGTCAGCGGCAAACGTTCGCTGCGCGCCGCCAGAGTCAGTGTGTCAGCCCAACTGCCCAGACTCGATGCCGCCAACTGTGCCGGGCCGATCGCTGCCCCCGGCAACTGCATCAGCGCACCGGTGATCGGGAACACCGCCGCCTCGGCGCAATCCGGGTCTGGCAGAATAGCGCCCCAGCGCGCGGCCAGTTCCGTGGTTCGCGCCAGCCGGATGACCTGACACCGCTGACCGCCATTGGCGAAAAAGCCGGCGACCGCCGCGCCGAGTTGCGCCACCAGCGTCCGCCCCTGGCTGTCATCGCGCGCCAATGCCAGCGAGCCGCCGAAAGTTTCGGCAAAGGCGGCCGCACTGTCGATGGTAAGCGCCCGGTGGCACGGCCCTTTCGCCGCAAAGCCGGCGAACACCGCAACATCCATGCGCGGCAGCCCGGTCGTCGCCGGCGGCGCGACAATG
Organism: Sphingomonadales bacterium; assembly: GCA_013298745.1. Lineage (GTDB taxonomy): Bacteria > Pseudomonadota > Alphaproteobacteria > Sphingomonadales > Sphingomonadaceae > Sandarakinorhabdus. The sequence goes on along the minus strand of JAAFIT010000066.1, from coordinate 3,782 downwards.
TCAAAGGCAAGGCCAGGCAGGCGCGGCGACATGGGCTATTCCATTTCCAACCGCTCATAGGCGAGGACGAGTTCCTCCATCGCCACATCGGTGCCCTTGGCATTGAGTGGCCCGGAGGTGTGCTTGGTGATCCGGGCACGCATCAGCTTCCAGGTCTGCACTGCCTGGCTATGATCCTCGCTCTGCAACGAGATGGTGACGGTGCGCAGCGCGTTCTGATCGCCGTTGCGGATCTGATCGAGCCATTTGTACAGATTGAGCGAGCCGATGACCCCGCGTTTCATGGTGACATCGCTGGCCTTGTTCATGCCAGTGATCTTCATCACCGAATTCTCGCGGCTGTTGCCGGTGCGATATTCCGACACCGTCACTTCCATGCCGATGCCGCTGATCTCCTGAAAGCCGGCATCGGCTCCTTCGGTATTGCCGTCACCCAGATCGACGAGAAAGTTGAACTGGACGTACGGACGCTCGCGTTTGACAGCCATCCTTGTTCCCCTCAGGCTTTGCGATCGGCCGTCCATTGGCCGATGCGGAAAATGACGAATTCGGCGGGACGCAGCGGCGCGATGCCGATCTGGCAAACCAGCCGCCCGTTATCGAGATCATTCTGCGACATGGTCGAGCGATCGCATTTGACGAAATAGGCCTTGTCCGGCCGGTCGCCGAGCAGCGCGCCGCTCTGCCATTCGTTGAGCAGGAAATCCTCGATGGTGCGGCGGACGTTGGCCCACAACCGCTCGCCATTGGGTTCGAACACCGCCCATTGCGTGCCCTTGTCGATCGAGCGTTCGACAAAGGCGAAGTAGCGGCGAAGATTGACATATTTCCATTCGGGGTCGGAGCTGATGGTCCGCGCCCCCCACAGCCGATTGCCGCGCCCTTCGAACGACCGGAAGCAGTTGATGCCCTCGGGATTGAGCACTTCCTGCTGCGCCGTGTTGAGCCGCTTTTCAAACCCCAGCGCCAGCCCGACGACTTCATTGGCTGGCGCCTTGTAGACGGCGCGCTCGATATCGTTTCGGGCATAGATACCCGCGACAAAGCCCGACGGCGGGTAATGGTTCTCCACACCCGTCGCCGGGTCCATGATGCGGACCCAGGGATAGTAAAGCGCGGCATGACTTGAATCGAAGCGACCGCGGTAAGCGCGCACCTCCGAAATGCTGTGCCCCTCGACGCTGTCGAGCACCGCAATGCGATAGCGCATGGTGCGGGCATGGCTGATCAGCGCGTTGGCAATCGCCTGCGGGTTGCCATCGGGCATGTTGCGCCGCGTCGATCCCGGCGCGGCGACGATCGAGATATCCTCGACACTTTCGAATTGCCTGAGGCCAGTGGTGCGATTGTTGGGCAATTGCGTGCCTTCGAACGCCGCCGGCAACGGCGCCTGCCCGTCGCTGCCATTCTGCAGCATGAAGGTCGCGGTGGTCAGCGCCGGATTGGCGGGATCGGTATCGAGTTGGGCGCGGGTGAAGCGATTGGTCGCCGGTGCGCCGGCAATATAGCCGTTGAGGAAGGTCAGGCCGTCGACTGTGCCGCCTGCGGCGACAGTGGCAGTGTGCGCTGCAAGCGCTGCCGCCGCTTCACCAGCCGCTGCGTCGCTGGCGGCAACAGCAGCAAGGCGCGCCAGTTCGGCCTCGGCACGAAGGTTTTCCGCCTGGAGAAGTTCGGCTTCGCGCTGCTCCGCTATCAGAGCCGACGCGTCGGCATCGGCGCGCAGCGCGCCAGCATTTGCCGCGGGCGGAGCAGCGGTTTCAGCAGCAACAGCCAACGCTTCATCATCATCGGCGGTTTGACGCGCCTGCGTGGCGGCGGTCTGGGCTTGATTGCGCGCGGTGGTACGGGTGCCGACCAGCGATGTCGCATTGTTGGCAAGCCCAAGAAGCACGCCTGCACGGGTTTCCGCAGCCGAACGCGCGGCGAACGCTTCGGCAACCGTCATCGCGGTGATGACAATCGGGATGGTGCGGGCGCGGGCGAGCGATGCCGGCTCGGCAGCGAAATGCGCGAACAACGAATCGAGCGTGCCGTTCTGGTCGTGCAACGGATCGAGCGCCAGCTCGGCGGCCACATAGGTCGGCAACTCGCGCGCCACCTGCTCGACCGTTACCGTTGCGGTGATGGTCCGCACCTGGACCGTGGTGCTGGCAGCCGCCAGGTCCTGCATATCGAAAAAGATGCTCGTGCCCGGCGCACCATCGGTCGAACCGGTGAACGTCCATTTGTCTGTCAAGGGCGCGTAGGTCAGCAGATACAGCCCCGAACGGTCGATGCCGGCCACGACAAAGCCGGTCACCCGCACCACATCGCGGTTGCGGGCACCGCGGACGCGCGCCACCCCATCCTCCATGGTGAAGCGGTTCTGGCCACGATTGAAGGTCAATCGTACCCGGGCCTCACCGGCACGCCCTGGAAAGCGCGCGCGCATGGTAATGTTGGCAGGCGGCAGCGGATTGATGACACGGGCGCAATCGCGCGTGAAATCATTGGCGTCTGCACCATTGGGTGTGAAGGCGCGCGCGACATAGAGCCGCTTGCCGCCTTCTTCGAAAAAGCCGCGGACCGCGTTCCAGAGGTGATTGTCAACGGGATCGCCACCCCAATCGAGCGGCAGCCGCCCGCCGAATGTCTGTTCGAATTCGACAACCGAGGTGATGATCTCTGGATCGAGATCGATCGGGCCATAGCGGCAGGCGCCGACAAATCCTGTCGTCGTCGTGCTGACGCCCTCGATGGATTTGGCCCGGTACGAGGTTTCCTCGATGAAGACGCCGGGTGCAAGATATTCAGGCATAAGGGTTTTCCCTTTGATATCAGGCGGGGACGATAAACAGGCTGGAAGGTTTTGCGGGGGCCGTACGCGCGCTGCGCAACACCAATGGCTGTGCAACATTCAGTGTTTGGTCGGGCAGCCGCGTGTTGGCGCCAAGCCGCGCCAGCACGCGCGACGGGGCAAGGTTCAACTGGGCCAGGATGTCGGGCAACAGTGGCGGCGCGCCATCAGCCGCCGCCGCCAGCCGACCACAGTAGACAGCGATTTTGACCGGCCAAGCGATGCGCGTCGTCCCGGCAGCCCGCGCCGCCGGCGTTGGCGTTGGCAACAACGGATAGGGAAAGGACACCAATATGGCCCCGTCGTCATCGGCAATGCCGAGCCCGCGCACAGTGCCACCGATACTGACTGTCATCACGGCGAAGCTCGCGTTGCCGGCCGGCACGCCTGCGCTGGCGATGGCAAGATGGGCGCGCACCTCCGCCCTCGCACCCGGCGCCACACGCGCGATAGCCGGAAACAGCGGCACGAAATCGGGCTTGTACGCTGCAGGACGCCCGACGGGGAGGACGGCCGGCCTGACCGCGGCGGGCACACCGGCAAAGCCCGGCCAGGCAATCGCCGCCGCAGCAGGCAGCGGCGCCACGATGCGCAGCGGCAGGTAACGCCGACGCGGATCGCAAACGCGGATTTCGAACGGTTGCGCCGCTGCCGGCCAAAGCGTCGGATCGGCCGCTGTCGCCGGGCTCACGCCGGGCACAATCGGGGCGCTCCATGTGCCACCGGGCGTGACGGCAAGCTGGAAACGTCGTCCATTCGGTCGCATTTCGGTGGCCGTGACCTTCAGATCATCGCGAACCAACGACAGGTCCGACACATCGCGCAATTGCAGCCCCAACGGCACCCGCAGCGTCACAGTGTCTGGAGACCGCAGGCGCGGATCGAGGCTCATGACGCGCGCACCCCGACCACGAATTCGCGCGTGGTGACCGGCGGCCCCTCGCTG
>JAAFIT010000065.1 GCA_013298745.1 Sphingomonadales bacterium | reverse complement strand
TACCGGCCTCATGGACCGCCTCGACGCGTGGCTGGTGCCGCTGCTCGCCGGCAAGCGCAAGCTCGGCGACCTGACTGACGCCGCGCTGTGCGAGGCGCTCGCCAACACGATCGACTGGGGCCTGCGCCGCCAGCTAGACAGCTTTGCCCCCACCCAATTCACAACGCCCGCTGGAAGCCACCACAGCATCGACTATGCAGCCGTTGCCGGGCCGACAGTGGCGATGCGGGTGCAAACCCTGTTCGGCCTCGGCACGCATCCGACCGTCGCCGCGGGCCGGGTGCCGCTCACACTCGCCCTCACCTCCCCCGCCGGCCGGCCGATCCAGGTGACCACCGATCTGCCGCGCTTCTGGGCCGGCAGTTGGGCCGAGGTGCGGCGCGAATTGCGCGGCCGCTATCCCAAGCATCCGTGGCCCGAAGACCCCGCTGCTGCCGTGCCGACGCTGCGCGCCAAGCGACCGGGCCAATAGGAATAGCCGAATTTTCGTCGCGAGCAGCGGCACCATATCTTCCCGCCGGGCGTTGGCTCGGCGTAAGGGAGACAGCATCTCGCTGACCCAAGGAGTCGCTGCCCATGATGACCGATAAAGTTGCCGTTGTGACCGGCGCCGCCAGCGGCATCGGTCGCGAGATCGCCAAACAGTTCTTCGACGCCGGCGCCAAGGTGGCGATCGCCGATCTCAACGCCGATGGCGCCGCTGCGGTCGCTGCCGAATTCGATCCAAGTGGCACGCGGGCCATGGGCCTCGCCATGGATGTGACCAATGAAGCGGCCGTCGACGCCGGCATCGAAGCGGTTGCGGCGCGCTTTGGCGGCATCGACGTGCTGGTTTCCAACGCCGGCATTCAGATTGTTGCGCCGGTGAACGAGTTCAAATTTTCGGACTGGCAGAAGATGCTCGCCATCCACCTCGATGGCGCCTTCCTCACCACCCGCGCCTGCCTGAAGCACATGTATGCGCAAGGACGCGGCGGCAGCATCATCTACATGGGTTCGGTGCATTCCAAGGAGGCCTCGGTATTGAAGGCGCCCTATGTCACCGCCAAGCACGGCCTGCTGGGCCTGGCGCGCGTGGTCGCCAAGGAAGGCGCGGCGCATGGGGTGCGCACCAACGTCATCTGCCCCGGCTTTGTGCGCACCCCGCTGGTCGACAAGCAGATCCCCGAACAGGCCGCAGCGCTCGGCATCAGCGAGGAAGCCGTGATCAAGACGGTGATGCTCAAGGCGACCGTCGATGGTGAATTCACCACGGTCGACGATGTGGCGCGCACCGCGGTATTCCTTGCCGCCTTCCCGACCAACGCCCTGACCGGCCAATCGATCATCGTCAGCCACGGCTGGTTCATGGAGTAGCCGGCGTGCAACCCAAGGCCATTCAGGAATTTGCCCAATGACAATCTCCGCTGCGTCACGCGTTCTCGTGCTCAACGGCCACCCCGCAGCGGAATCGCTGTGCGGATCACTGGCCATGGTCGCGGCCAACGCGGCAGAAGCGCGGGGCGCGGCGGTGCAGACGCTGCATCTGGCGGCGCTCAGCTTCGATCCCAATCTGGCGGATGGTTACCACAAGCGGCAGGAGCATGAGCCCGATCTGCTGATGTTCCTCGAGGCGCTGCGCTGGTGCGACACGCTCATCCTCTTTCATCCGATGTGGTGGGGGGCAGCGCCTGCAAAGCTCAAGGGGCTTTTCGACCGGGTGTTTCTGCCAGGCATCGCCTTTGCCTATGAAGGCGACGGCCACTTTCCGAAAAAGCTGTTCGAGGGCCGAACATCACGCGTGCTGATCACCACCGATACACCGGGCTGGTATCTGTGGCTCGGTTATCGCAACGGCTGGCTGAATGTGCTGCGGCGGCAGATTCTCGACTTCATCGGATTCAAGGTCACCCACATGAAAACGATCGGCCCGATCCGTGATGCCACGCCGGCGAAGATCGAGGGCTTCAAGGACGCTGCCCGCAAGCTGGTGGCGTGACCTTGCAGCAACCCCTGGCACAATCGCGGCTGGCCTGTGCCCCTGATTGGTACCGCCGAGAAGGCGCGTGTTTTGCAGGATTCCTCTGTTTCAAGCCGGTTACATCTCAAGGCACAGGGTCAAATGCGGAATTAGGACCCAAATTGCCCTCAGTGAATTCTCGTAATCGGCGAAGGAATACGGTTTCGGGCGGCGGCGCCAGTCGCGGCGCGGGCGTGGCTGACAAGGCACGCGCCAGTTCGATCGCGGCAACGGCATCAGCCTGCTTCAAGGCCACGCGTCCCGATGGCAGCCAACGCAGCATCGCCTGACGGTCGTCGGCCGCAAGGCCGGGTGTGTCGAGCAGCCGTTGCCAACTTCGGTCGCGGAAATTTTCAGCTATCGCTGTCTTTCGCAGCCAGCGCGCCGTTGCCAGAGAAATGACACCGGCTCGCGCCGCAGCGGCGAGCGTCGCGCGGATGTCCACCATCGCTTCGGTGAGGGGCCGCCAGCCGAGTTCCGCCGGCGCGTGCAGCACCGCGACCTCGTCATCAGCAAACAGCCGGCCTTGGCGATAGGCAGCGAAAATGTGACCGACCCCGAGCATGCCGAGCGGCGCCAGCTCCGCTGCGCGCAACGCCCCCATGCTGGCGGCGCCGATGACGCGAAAACCTTCCGCCATCAACACCAGGATCTCCTTGTGCAGCGGCGGCATCCGCGTTTCCATCAACCCATCGATCAACACCATCGTGCACGGCGTCCGCCGACTTGCGACGAGCATGTCACCCGCGGCGGCGGGCGGGTGCCAGATCAAGCCGGGGATTGTCGCCGCCACCGGGCGTGTCGGACCGGCGAAGGCGAGAATATCATCACACCAACTGGCGTGCTTGCCCGGTTCTAACGTGATGGGTAATTCACACGTCATACGCGCGACCGCGGAAAGGATCGCCTCGCTGGCTGAAATGCAACTTGCATTCGATGTCTCCTGCGGCGGTGCCTACCTAATGATCTCAGCGACACCGCCCACAAGAAGCACAAGAATGGCTTTGTGATGACTGCGGATGATCGAATTCACGCAAAAATCACGCGGAAGCGCCATTGGCCGACTTGTCTGACAGTATTCGATGAGGCAGTATCATAAATCTCGGAAAAAGCTAGTTCGGCAAAAGGCAGGAGAGAATCATGAAAGTAACACTTGTCCCAGCGCAGGCCAATGACACGACAGCATCGCATACGGACCCGGTCTATTTGATCCGAGGACCCGTAGTCGGTGGCCGTGAATACTATTATCTGACTCGCGCAGTTGACAAATTTTATGTGCCCCCGATCAATGAACAAGTTGAAGGAACACAGTACATGGGCACCTATTTCGACGATCAAGCAATTGGCAGGGCGACCATTGCTGTGGAACTCAGTGTCATTTCCATAATGGCGAACCCGATCCCGACGGCGCAGGCAGACGACGATTAGTGCGACTGTAACTGGTCGACATGTCGTTTGCATTAATGCACCCTCCCGGCTCCAATGCGTTGGCGCCGCCAGATGTTACCCGGGTAGCCGACCTTACCGGACTCGATCGTCTTGGTGTGCCAATCTGGCAAGCGCTTCGACCGCTTGGGAAGTCGCTATCTTGTCATCTAGGCAAGGGGCTGACCGATGAAGCATCTATCCTGTCGGCGCTTGGGGAGGCACGCGAGTGTCACGACTGCGAAGCATTCGTTCCAGTCCGTGAGCGTCGCACATGGTCTCAACTGCCACACTCAGAGAGACCACCGTCGATCGATAGCATCAGTCGCACTCCTGGCACGCTTAGCAGCAATGAATTCATTGACTGGACCGCGGTCCCGTCGCTTGATCAAGGGTGTTTCTGGATACCATCGGCTTCGATTGCGATCGACTTCACGGCACACACTCATCCGGCAATTCCCTGCTCGACTGCAGGCCAGGCCACTGCTGCGACACTGGCACGCGCCACACGATCTGCGCTTTTGGAACTCGTCGAACGTGATGCGGTGGCGCGCCATCAATACCGCAGCTTCGGAGAGACTCTGATGAGTGCGGTCGATCCGGCAAGCATAGAAATCTCGTGGTTCCAAGACCTTGCCGATAAGGTGCGCACTATCGGAATGGCGATTGGCGTGCACCGACTACCTGCTCTTTGCGGGATTCCTGCCTATGAAGTCACCCTTCTCGAGCCGGTGAATGATGGCGCCACCTGCCGCTTCACCTGCGGCTGGGGTGCTGATCTTTGTGCTGCAGATGCGATCAAGGCGGCCGCGTTGGAAGCCGCACAAGCACGTGCGGCGAACATTGCAGGCGCGCGCGATGATATCCATCTTCAAGGGCGCCAGTCGCCCATCAACCTCGGTTGGTTAGTGTCATCCGGACGTGGGCGCTGGGATCAAGGCGAAGTGGCAGCGGGAAACAATGCGTCACTGAGCGACGAAGCGGCGGTCATATGGATTGTCGCAGCCCTACAGGCAGCTGGGCACCGCCACATCGGTCGCATTGTCACGAGCGCTCTCGGTGCAGCCTTCACTACAGTCAAGTGCTTCGTTCCTACTCTTGCACGCGTTACATCGACGAAACTATGATTTTACGACAAAAAATACTATGTTTGCGACCTACGGTTCGACCGTTCTACACTAGAGTATAAACATCACGAGCGGACCCGTGCTTACCCGCGTCTATTTCGATTCCAAACCGATCCGGACACCTTCGAGAACTATTTGGAACATTGATGATGAACGGAATGGCATTCCGGACCGTCGCATCCAAAACGATAGATCACTGAACTCCGGCAGTTTACTATCGGTGAACACGCGCGCGACTCGGGACCTGAAGCGGTCCCGCACCATGCGACAGTCGAGCCCGGCATGAGCATGTGCCGCAAGCGAATACACAACCGACCACAAGAAGTCGTCGCCCGCATTTTTTGCTGCAGATACCGCAGCGACATAGTCGCCGACCAATAGATCGAGCAAAGTGCGATCGTTCCAGTAAATATGCCCCGGCGCAATCATCAACGATCGCGACCGCTCGAGTAGTGCCTCGGCGCGAACCAGATCGCCCAGGTGCATGTAGGCGAACGCGATCTCGTCAAGCCGATCGGCATGGTAGGGGTTAAGTTCGAGCGCCTGTTCAAGGCACCTAGATGCTGCGTCCCATTCTCCCTGCCACAGATGACACCAGGCAAGCTGCGACCAGCCATGCCCATGCGCTGGATCAATCTGCGTCGACCGCCGCGATAGCCATGCGGCTCGGTCACGCTCGGATACACCGGAACTACCAGCGCGTGTATACACAAAGTCGGTATTGTAGAGTCGAGCCAGCGGCAAATAGGGCAGCACAAAGCCGGGATCCTCAGCGATGATGGATTCGAGCTCGTCAGCGACGGCGCGGGCAGTCGCGAAATCAGTCGGTTGCTGCGAGGCATAGCGGGCTTTCAAATAGCGCACATAGAGGGCGCCACTCGCAGGGCGCTCGGTGCGCAGCAGATTGCGCTCCAGTTCTGGCAGGATCGATCCGACGACCTTGCCGACGGTCTGGATGACCGCGTCATAATCGATGGCCAAAGCAAATGGCGTCGTTGTTGACCACAGGATTTCCTGTGTCGGCCAGGTGAGCAACTGCAACGTCAACTGGGGGCCATCGGAAAGGTTGCGAAGACGACTGTGCAGCACATAGCCGTCGCCATGTCGATCCAGAGGGATCGTTGCGATCGGCTGCCGTTCGACGACCAGTCGCAGGTCGCGTATCCGGGCAAGCCCCCCGACCACCTCGTCGCGCAATTGTTCAGCAAGCTCCCTGCCTTCGGCAATGCCAAAGAATTCGACCGGCGCCATAATCAGGAGTGGGGCATCATTGGGCGCTATTGGTGCTCGAACCGGCGCCTTCAACACGCTGGGTTCCTGCTGCATCTCGCGCTTTGCGACTTCACCATCAACGGTGGATGCGTCAGCGGGGGCGAACGCCCGCCAAGCTGCCTTGAGCTCGGTCAATTCATCGACCGGTATATCGCCCTTTGCCACCCGAATACGGACTATATCCGCCAGTCGCGCATAAAGCCGCTTTCGCTCCGACCTGGCCCAGTCATCGAAAGCACGGCCGATTTCGGGAAGCACCAATATGTGTTGCGGCAGCTTTCGGATCATTTCGGCCAGGGCCGCAGCGCTGCTGGACTCCGCCAACTGCATCACGTCGGTTTCCAGAAGTGCCGAGTCAATTCGCAGCGTCGTTCGGCCGGCGATAAGCAAGTCCGGGAACAGGCTTTTCAGTTCGGCAAGGCATTGGCGCAAGCTCGCCCGCGCTTGTTCCAAGCCCCTCGTTTCCCAAAGCAGCGTTGCGAGATGGTCTCGACGTTGCTCCGCATCGCCGTTGATCGCCAGGTAAGTAACGAGGCAAAGAGTCCTCCGGCCGAGAGCCGCGCCACGCCCTTCTGCTGGGTCGCAAGGCCGCAATTGGACCGGACCAAGCAATTGCAGAACGGCAATCCTTTCAGCAACAGCCAGTCCCGTCACTACACTCGCCACATCTGCCCCCCGTCGCACCGTGACTGTGCGTCGGGTAATTCCTTACAAGCGCATAACGTTAACGCAAGCACCACGACATCGGTGCGGCGCGTCAATTCATGCCTTGCCCAGCGTTGTGTTCGTATGCGCCTGATCAAACATAGCCTTGTCATGGCTGACGGCGATGACAGTTGCACCCGAATGTTCGGCATGTTCGCGAAGGGTCGCCGCAACAAAGCTGGCATTCTGGGTGTCCAACGCCGCCGTCGGCTCATCTGCCAACAGCACTGGCGTTGCCGCCGCCAGCGCCTGGGCCAGTGCTACTCGGGCCTTCTCCCCGCCCGAAAGCTGTGCCGGCCGGTGCTGCAACTTGTCGGCGAGACCGAAACGCCTGATCCAACTTTCGCCCCGACCCTGCGCTGCGGGGTCGGCCCGGACGCGTGCGACAAGCGCAAGGTGTTCCGAGACGGTCAGGATATCGATCAGACGATTGGTCTGAAAGGCCAATGCGATCGTATTCACCCGCCACGCCAGTCGTGCCTGCGCACTCATCGCTGAAACCTCGACATCCAGGTGCGCGACACTGCCCGATTCCGGGAGGACAATACCGGCAAGAAGCGACAACACCGTCGTTTTTCCGGAACCGGAGGGTCCACTGAGGCAATGGAAATGGCGATCGGCAAAACGCAAGGACAGTCCGTCGAAAATTCGACGCCGATCCTGACCATCGCCGATTGAAAGCCCAATATTGTCGAGCAGGAGCATAGCCGAATTCAGCCTTTCAGCCCGACGTTGACGCGCAATCCAACCAAAGCCGGCGGCGCATCGTGATCAAACACAACTTTGGCTTCCAGCACATCACTATCAAAGCGCTCGGCCGGATCCGTCGAGCGCGCGGTTCGGCGGCCCATCAGATCGCCGGCGACAGCAATCCTGCCGCGCCAACGGTGCGGGTCGCCATCCACCCAAACATCGACAGGCGCACCGAGGCGGACCCTGAACGCGTCACGCTCGACAAACTCCGCGCGCACCATGATGCGATCCAACGCGCCGACAACGACCAATGGGTCGCCCCGGCCTGCACCGGAAAACTCGCCTTCGCGTCGATACAGCCGCAGGACAGTCCCCGCCGTCGGGCTGCGGAGTTCACATTTGGCAAGCTCTGACTTTGCCTGTTCAGCGGCCGCGGTCCGTTGCTTTTGAACCGCCGCAGCAATCCGGCGCTCATCAGGACGCGCACCCGATTGGAGGGATTGGTAGTTGGCGCTGGCAGCGGCTTCGGCAGCGGCCTTCGCCGCCGCATCAGCTTCAAGCTCCGCCAACTTTCGCCCGCTGACAAAACCGTTGGCCTGCAACGCCCTGGCCCGCGCCAGCGCATCACGCGCATCCTTGGCACGGATTGCGGATTCGAGCGTATGGGCAGCGGCTTCGGCGATCGCCTCCTTGCGCGGACCATCGGCAATCAGGCGCAAATCGGCGGTCGCACTTTCCAGCATCGCATCCGCAGCCACAACCGCATGCGCAGCGTCTTGGCAGGCAATGCGGACGAGTGGTTGTCCGGCAACCACAGCCTCGCCTTCCTCCACGAGAACTTCGGCAATGATGCCGTCCCGCTCGGCGACGAGATGACGTGCTTCCTGTGCGGAATCGATGCGCCCGCTCGCAATGGCGGCATAGGCGGGTGACGGCGCGTCCTGGGTGGCACTCGCTGCACTACATCCTGCGAGCAGAACGCAAAGCAACGAAAGAGGACTGCACTTAGGAACGGAATACGACATGGGCTGGAAACCTCTTCAGTTCGACCAATGCCGCGACCAGCGCGGCACCAAAACACACGAAGGACAAGGCAAACGCGACTGCTGCGTTCAGGGCGGTGAAGTGCACCCAAGGCAGCAAAGGGTCCGAGATCAGATCGAGCACCGGACAGATCGCCAAAGTCAGCAGCAGCGAGCCCGCAACGAGCATGCCGGCCACACCGCCAATGATGCGGGCCAACTGGCCAGGGCTGGCGCCATGACCGACCAGGGAAACAAAATCCGACTGCCGACGCTGCACGAAGCGGCCGACACCATTCAGCAACAGCAGGATCATGAGCCCAGATGCGAGGACGGCGGCCAACAGGATTGCAGCGCCCGCCCCGGTCTTCTCCTGCCAATAGGCCGAACTGCTGGCAGCAAATTGCGCGCCGGTCAGAATGGACACTTCCGGGTTTCGTGCCTGCAATCTGGCGATCCGCCGCTCGATGTCAGCGGATTCCGTCTCACCGAGGCTGATCGCAATGAACGCCACCTGCTCCGAGCCATAGCCCAGAATTTCGCGCGCCGTTTCAAGCGGGATGATCGCATAGGGCGCCCCCAGAAAGGTTGCGAGGCCTTCGATCGGTCCAGCGTAGGTGACCGTTGTTCGCCCGATGCTTGCCTGTTGGCCCACTTTCGTCAGTCCAAGACGACGCTGCTCCGAACGATCGACAGCGAAACCGCGCGGACTGAGGCCACTATCATCGATGCCGATGAGCATCACATTGGAACGGTCGCCATCAGGCGATACCCATGGCGTGAACCCAACGACCACGCGGCGCATCTTTGCATCCGGGAAATCCGCTCGAAGCTGGCGAGCGAAATTTTCGGATGTTGGCGTCGCCATATCGAAGCAGGCAACGCCCCGGTCCGTAACCCAAAGGTCAGCACCGATAAATCGGACCGGGGCGCTTCCTGCTCGAAGGAAGGATGTGAACACCGCGAACTGAAAGGCGGCGACGATCCCTGCAATGGCGCACGCCGCGAGCGTGAAAGCAAAGGCCGTCGTATCGCGCTTCAGAATCGCACCGAGAATCAGCGCGGCGGGGCCTTTCCCTCGTGCCATTGCCCTAGCGCCGCGTGATGTCGAGATACCAGCACGTGCCGGTTGGATCCGCAAAGACATGTGTCTGAGCGATCAAGCCCGGATCGATCTGGGCGCCAAAATCTGCAATGGCTTCCGG
>JAAFIT010000064.1 GCA_013298745.1 Sphingomonadales bacterium | reverse complement strand
GTCTCTCGCCCTCCCCGCTAGGGGGAGGGAGTTGAAGGCGCTTCAATCGTCACGCAAGGCCGTCTAGGGTCGCCTCCGTGTCGCCCGAAGCCCTTATCGTCACCGATCTTGCCTGCCGGCGCGGCGACCGCCTGCTGTTCAGCGGCCTCGCCTTCCGCGTCGAACCCGGTGGCGCACTGACCGTCGAAGGCCCCAATGGCTGCGGCAAATCGAGCCTGTTGCGCCTCCTCGCCGGGCTGCTGACACCCGAAGCCGGCAACATCGACGGCGGCGGCGCGCGGGGCTTTCTCGGCCATGATGCAGCGCTGAAATCCCGCCAGCGGCTGGGCGACGAACTGGCCTTCTGGGCGCGGCTCGATGGCGCGCTGGACCGGTTGCCGGCGGCGATGGCGGCGGTGAATGTTGCCGGATTGGCCGATGTCCCCTGCCGGCACCTCTCCTCCGGCCAGCGCCGTCGCGCCGGGCTGGCACGGGTCATCGCTTCGGGCGCGCCGCTGTGGCTGCTCGACGAACCGACCGCCGGCCTCGATACCGCCTCGGTAGCACTGCTCGCCGCCGCCATGGCGGCGCACCGGGCGGCCGGCGGCATGGTGGTTGCGGCCGTCCATGGCGATATCGGGCTGGCCGATCACGCCACGCTCAGGCTCGGCTGATGCTGCTGACGCTCATCCGCCGCGATCTCGGCCTGCTCGCCCGCTCCCCGGCGCTGTGGATGCCGGTGATGTTCTTCGTGCTCGTCGCCGCGCTCTTTCCCTTCGCCGTCGGCCCCGATGCCCGGCTGCTGACCCGCATCGCCCCCGGAATCGTCTGGGTCGCGGCCCTGCTCGCCGCCTTGCTGCCGGTCGAAACCCTGCTGGCGCCCGACGCCGATGACGGCACGCTCGATCAATATGCCGCCCGCGGCATCGCCATGGAGCTGGTCGTCGCGGCGCGGATCATCGCCCATTGGCTCGGTTTTGCGCTGCCCTTGCTCGCAGCACTTCCGGTGGCGGGTGTTCTGCTCGGTCTGGACGGCGCGCAGGGCGTGCGCTTGGGCCTCGCGCTGCTGCTCGGCACCCCGGCTCTGGCGGCGCTCGGCGTGGTCGCAGCGGCGCTGACCGCCGGTCTGCGCGGCGGCGGGGCGCTCGCCGGCCTCATCGTGCTGCCACTGGCGCTGCCGATCCTCATCTTCGGCGTCGGATCCGACGCCCCCGGCGCGCTCAAACTGCTCGCCGCCGCCAGCCTGGTGGCGCTGGCGGTGTGCCCGTTTGCTGCGGCGGCGGCGTTAAAGCAGGATTGAAAGGGGTCTGGGGCCAATGGCCCCAGCCACCGGAGGCCTTGTTTTCTACAATTTCAGCGCGAAAAACTGGTTGTGCGGACTCGGTTGATAGTCCGAAAATGCATCGCAGGGCACGAAACCAGCGCTTTGGTAGAGCGAAATCGCCGGCGCAAAGCGTGCTTCGGTGCCGGTTTCGAGGCTCAGGCGTGTGTAGCCACGGGCCTTTGCGACCCCGATCAGGTGCAGCAACAGCGCGCGACCGACACCGGTGCGACGGGCGGCGGGGGCGGCGCGCATCGATTTGACCTCGCCGTGGTGCGGTTCGAGCTGCTTCAGCGCGGCAAAACCGGCGAGTTCGGCGCCGTTCCAGGCGGTCCAGAAGCTGACATTCGGCGCGGAAAGCCCGGTGGAATCGAGGGCGAAGGCGAATTCGGGGTTGGTGCCACGCATGTCGGCGAGGTGAAATGCCAGCAAATCGGCGACATGCGGGGCGGTCGGGTCGTCCGGTCGGATGGCAAACACTGCGTCCGCCACGGCTAAAGCAGCCCCATCGCCACGATCAGGCGGCAATCGATGACCAATCCGGCGCGGCGTTGGGCAGCCAGGAACGCCGAAACCCCGTCCAGCGGAACGATATGGACGGTGATATCCTCATTATCGACCCCGCCACCGGCGCCGGAGCGGGTCAATCCGGTGGCCTTGAACAGCGTGAACATCTCCGACGACATGCCCGGCGACGTGGCGAAGTCGCCGATATCCTCCCAATGCGCCGCTTCAAAGCCGGTTTCCTCGTGCAATTCGCGCGCGGCCGCGGCCTCGGCAGTGTCGCCGGCTTCGGTATCGCCGATCAAACCGGCTGGCAGCTCGATGCTGCGGGCGCCATGGGCGACGCGATACTGCTCGACGAGCACGATTTCACGCGCGTCGGTGATGGCGAGGATGACCGCAGCCCCCATCTTGCCGATGCGCGCCGCATATTCCCAGGTACCCTCCTTGCGCACCTCGAGATATTTGCCCTGCCATTTGACCGTCATGTCGGGTTCGCGAACGCCGTGCCGGTGCGCATCAATTGGGTCGCGATGGCGAATTTGTGGACTTCGGTGGGGCCGTCATAGAGGCGGAAGCCGCGCATATCGCGGAAGATCATCTCCACCACCGTCTCGCCCGTCACGCCGATACCACCAAGGATCTGCACGCAGCGATCGGCAACCTTGAACAGTTCTTCCGAAACGAACGCCTTGACGATGCTCGATTCGTGGCGGGCGCGGGTGTCGTTGTCGAGCATCCAGGCAACGTGGCGGATCGCCAGCCGGCAATGGTGCATGGCGATTTCATTGTCGGCGAGCATGAAATTGACGCCCTGATGCTCGATAAGCGCCTTGCCGAAGGCGGTGCGGACGCGGGCGTGCTCCAGCGCGATATGCTGGGCGCGGGCGGCGGCGCCGAGCCAGCGCATGGCGTGGGTGAGGCGCGCCGGCGCCAGCCGCATCTGGGCATAGCGCAGCGCGCTGCCGACCTCGCCGAGCACCTGCGTGGGGCCGAGGCGTAACCCTTCGAAGCGGACGACGGCGTGCCCTTCGACATAGTTGCGATCCATCGAATCCATGACGCGTTCGATATGGATGCCCGGCGTATCGCCTTCACACAGGAACAGCGTCGGCCCCGAAGGACCATGCGGGTTTTCCGGCACCCGCGCCATGATGATCCAGGTCTTGGCGCCATTGGCCCCGGTGATCAGCCATTTCAGGCCGGAAATCTCGTAATCATTGCCGTTGAACACCGCGGTCGTCTGCAACTGTGCCGGGTCGCTGCCGGCGCCGCCGGGCTCGGTCATCGCGAACACGCTGCGGCGGTGGCCCTGCACCATCGGGCGGAGATATTGTTCGACCTGGTCCGGCTTGGCGATGCGGCCGAGGAGATACATATTGCCTTCGTCGGGCGCGGCGCAGTTCATCGCCACCGGGCCGAGCGTCGACCAGCCGGCAGCTTCGAACACCGCGGCTTGCGTGGCGTGATCAAAGCCCATGCCACCGAGTTCCTTGGGGGCCTGGGGGGTCAACAGCCCTTCGGCGCGGGCCAGCGCCACCAGTTCGTCGCGCAGGGCATCGGTGGGGCCATGCTGAGTAAGACGCGGGTCCTTTTCGTAAGGGATGATCTTATCGATGACGAACGCCCGCACGCGGTTGGCGAGTTCGATCGTGGCCGGCGGCAGGGTGAAATCGGTCATCTTTGGTCCTTGCTGAAGTCTTCAAGCGCGTGTTCGAGGATCGCCAGCGCCAGCGTTTCGAAGCCGGCATAGCGGTCCCCCGCCATCTCGCCGCGCTGCCATTTTCGATAAAGCTGCATCCATGCCACCGCCAGCCGCAGCCGGGCGAGTGCCAGCGGCCAGCCGAGCGGGCCAGGATCGCGACCGCCGAGTGCCTGATAACGCGCCGCGAGTTCGGCGCGCGACGGCGCGCCGGGCACCAGCGACGGCACGGCATGAAGCGCCTGCACCGCCACCGGGTCCCCCGCTTCGATCCAGTAGGACAGCAGGATGGCGAGATCGAAGCCGCGCGGGCCGCGGGTCGCCATGTCCCAATCGATCATCGCCTGCGGTGCCATGGTCGCTGCATCGACGAGAAGATTGTCGGGCTTCAAGTCCATGTGGAGCAGCACCGGAGCGGCATCCTCGGGCGGTGCGATCGCCTCCAGCGACGCGATCAGTGCGGCAGCGGCGGGCAGCAGGCCATCGGGCCAGACGGCCTCGGCCCGGCCGCGCCAGCCGCGCAACTGCCGGGCGTAAAAGCCCTCGGGTTTTCCGAGATCACCCAGGCCCACCGCCTGTGGATCGAGCCGGTGCAGCGCAATCATCGCGCCGAGGGTCGCATCGACCAGCGCGGCAATGTCGCCACCCGGCGGCAGCAAGCCGCCAATGGCGACGCCGGGGCGGTGTTCGAGCACAAGGAACGGCGTGCCGAGCACCGTGGCATCGTCGCAGAACGCCAGCCCGCGCGGCACCAGCGGCACATGCGGCGCCAGTGCCGAAACCACCCGCCATTCGCGCGCCATGTCGCTGGCCCCGGCCGCCAGCACACCCGGCGGCGGGCGGCGCAGCACGGCGGAGCCGCTGGTCAGTTCGATGCGATCGTTGCGATTGGCGATGCCGCCGGACAGCCGCGAGAGGCCGCTGCCCGGCGCGAGCGCAAGGCCCTGCGACGGCAGCCAAGCGCCAAGGATTTCGAGATCGCTCACAGATCGAGGATCATCGCACAACGGTGTTCTGGGCTGAAACCGGCGGCATATTGGCCGGCAAGGCGGCGTTGGGCCTCGGCCGGGATGGCATCGCCTTCGACGATGCGAAAGCCGAGCCGGGTATAAAATGGCGCATTCCAGGCGAGGCTGCGATCGGTGGTGAGGATGACCATGCGGTCACCGCGCTCGCGTGCCGCGGCAATGCCGGTGGCCATCAATGCCCGGCCATGACCCTGTTGCTGATGCGGCGCAGCGACGGCAAGTTCGCGCAGGTAAAGGCCCTCGGCGCAGGGTTCGGCGAACAGGAAACCGACCACGTCATCGGCGACAGCAACCCACATCAGCCGGCGATCGATCGCGGCGAGCAAGGTGTCGCGATCATTCGGGGCATGGTTGGCGGCAAAGTCCATGTGCGTTCCGACGAAAACCGTGCCGGCCGAAACCTCGACATCGTGAACGGCCGGCAGATCGGCGGGATGGGCGAGGCGAATCATCGGCTGGCAGCTAGCATGAAGGGGCGCTGGCATGAAGGCTGTGGCGGTCGTATTGTCAGGCCCATGAGCACGGACCTGACCACCGATCGGCTGACGATGCGCCCACATGTCGAGGCCGATTTTGCCGAGCTGAAAGCCATGTGGGCCGACCCGGATGTCGTTCGCCTGCTCGGCGGCGTGCCGAGCAACGAGGAGGAAAGCTGGGCGCGGCTGCTGCGCTATGTCGGCTGCTGGACACTGCGTGGCTATGGTTTCTGGTGTGTCCGCCATCGTGAAACCGGCGCCTATCTGGGCGACATCGGCTATCTGGAAGCCATGCGCACCGGCGTCGATGGCTTTGGCGATGATCCGGAAATCGGTTGGAGCCTCACCACCGCGTCGCGAGGCCAGGGCTTTGCGACCGAAGCGGTTCAGGCGGCGCTCGTTTGGGGCGGCACGCGCTTCACCCGCACCATCGCCATGATCAACCCGGAAAACACCGCATCCGAAGCCGTCGCCCGTCGCTGCGGCTTCGTTCCGTTCGCGACCAGCCGCTACAAGGATGCGCCGACCCGGTTGTGGGAGGTGCGCTGGTAGCGCTATTCAATCGCCTTAAAGAAGCGGTCCTTGCGGAGCGCGCTCACCCAGGTCGCCGGGTTGATCTCGGTCGATCCATCCAGTGAGAAGGTGAGGAACTCGGCGCGGCCGACGAGATTTTCGATCGGCAACATGCCGAGCCCGCCGATCAGCGGATCGAAGCGGCTGTCCTCGCTGTTGTCGCGATTGTCGCCCATCAGGAAGATATGGCCTTCGGGGACGATGAGCGGATCGGTATTGTCCTGCGGCGTCTGCGCCAGATCGAGGGTCAGATAGCTGCGGCCGCCCGGCAGCGTCTCGCGATAGGTCGGCAGGCGGCACACCGGCTCGCCCTTGGCGTTGGTGGTGCGGAACTGCGCATCGATCGGCGTGTTGCAATCGCTGTTCGGTGACACCGGGATTTCGGTATCGGCGACGCGCACGCGCTGCACCGCCGCGCCATTGAGCCACAACTGGCCATCCTTCATCTGCACAGTGTCACCCGGCAGCGCGATGACGCGCTTGATGTAATCGACCTTGTCACGCGGGCTCTTGATCACCGCGACATCGCCGCGTTCCGGCAGGCGGCCGAACAGCCGGCCGGGGATTTCGGGCAGGAAATTGATCGATGGCGACAGATAGGAATAGCCATAGGGGAATTTCGACACGATCAGCCGGTCACCGATCAGCAGCGACGGCAGCATCGATCCCGATGGGATGAAGAACGGCTTTGCGATGAACGAATGAACCGCCAGCACGGCAAGGATCAGCAGGAATATCTGCCAGATCTCGTGCGCCCAGTTGGTGGGCTTCTTGGCGGCGGCGGCCGTGGCGTCTGTCATAAGGGACTCGCTGTAATCAGCACGATCGCCTGCGCCCAGGGATGGTCGTCGGTGATCGTCAGATGGATGGCGGCGCTATAGCCGGTGGGGGTGATTTCTGCCAGCCGTGCCGCAGCGCCGCCCGTCAGCGCCAGGGTCGGCGCGCCGGAGGGCAGGTTGACCACCCCCATGTCGCGCCAGAACACGCCGCGCCGAAAGCCGGTGCCGAGCGCCTTGGAACAGGCCTCCTTGGCGGCAAAGCGCTTGGCATAGGTGGCGGCGCGGGTCATCTGACGCTTGTCGGCCTTGGCGCGTTCGATGTCGGTGTAGATGCGGTTGAGAAAGCGGTCGCCGAAGCGGGTAATGCTCGATTCGATCCGCGTGATGTTGCACAGGTCCGAGCCGAGGCCGAGGACAACGAGGCCGGGGGGGATGTTCACGCCCGCGAAGCGTCCATCGCCGCGCGCATCCGGGCGATGGCGGGGCCGAGGCCGGTGAACACCGCCTCGCCGATGAGAAAATGGCCGATGTTCAGTTCGGCCAATTGCGGCATGGCGGCGACTGGACCCACATTGTCGAAGGTCAGCCCATGCCCGGCGTGCATTTCCAGCCCCAGTGCAGCGCCATGTGCGGCGGCACGCTGCAGGCGTTCGAGCTCGACGGCCACTTCAGCCTCGGTGACCGCATGGCTATAGGGTCCGGTGTGCAGCTCCACCACCGGCGCACCGAGCCGCGCAGCGGCATCGAGTTGATGCGCTTCGGGGGCGATGAACAGGCTGACACGGATGCCGGCGTCCTTCAGCCGCGCGATGATCGGCGCCAGCGAATTGTGTTGGCCGGCAGCATCGAGGCCGCCTTCGGTCGTCCGTTCGGCGCGACGTTCGGGAACGATGCAGGCGGCGTGCGGGCGGTGCTGCAAGGCAATGCCGAGCATCTCGTCGGTCGCCGCCATCTCAAGATTGAGCGGCAGGCTGATGCTGCCGATCAGCGCCTCCAGATCGGCGTCGGTGATGTGCCGACGGTCCTCGCGCAGATGCGCGGTAATGCCATCGGCACCGGCTTCGGCCGCCATCAACGCGGCACGCAGCGGATCGGGATGCAGCCCGCCCCGCGCGTTGCGAATGGTCGCGACGTGATCGATGTTGACGCCCAGCCTCAAGCGATCAGTGCGGAGGTGACTGGTCATGCCGCCCGCGATCCGGGCTTCACGGCCGGAATCGCCGCCAGTTCGGGCGGCAGCGCGTCGGCGGCGTAGCTCGGCACATCGAGGCGGATCAGCGGCGTGAACGGCACGCCGAGATCGGCCTTGCCGTTGGAGCGATCGACCAGCGAGGCGGCGTGGATGACCTCGCCGCCCGCTGCGTTCACGGCCGCGATCGCTTCGCGTGACGACAGCCCGGTGGTGACGACATCCTCCATCAGCAGCACCTTCTGGCCCGGCTCCAGACGGAACCCGCGCCGCAGTTCAAAAGTGCCGGTGGGGCGTTCGACGAACATCGATAACGTGCCCAGCGCGCGCGCCAGTTCATGGCCACAGATGAGGCCACCCATCGCCGGGGCGATGACGACGTCCACGGCAGCCTTGACGTCGGCCGGGATCTTCGCTGCGAGTGCCTCGGCAAGCCTTGCCGCGCGCGCCGGGTCCATCAACACCCTGGCGCATTGCAGGTAACGGGGGCTCCGCAAGCCCGAGGACAGGATGAAATGCCCCTCCAGCAAGGCTTCGGCGGCACGGAATTCGGCGAGGATCTGATCGTCGGTCATGGCATTGCCACAGCAGCTTTGGCTGGCCCATGCAACCCCGCCGACCCGCGCATCATGCCACAGGGCCTTGCCAGTGCATTGCTCCGACCAGCCAGAATACTCGTCGGGTCGGGGTTATCCATCACACCATCGCCCTTCCCAAAACTGCGGCACCGTCACCGGCTGTATGATATATGTAATACGCGTCGCGGCGTTTCAAGCCCCGGCCACTGTCTGGCCGCGCATGCGTTCCACCGACACCACCGCCTTCACCTGGCGCAGCGCCGCGATGATGGTGGTCAGATGCTTGAGATCCTCGACCTCGATGTCGATGACATCGGTGTGAAATTCGCGATCGCGGTGCTTGAGCGTCAGATTGACGATATTGGCGCTGTGGGCGGCAAGCGACGCCGCCAGCGAGGCGAGCGCACCGGGCTGGTTGTGGACGACGACCGCCAGCTGGGCGACGGCGCCATCGCTTTCCGGGCCCCAGGCGACTTCGATCCATTCGCCGGTTTCATCGGCCAAGCTGGCGCAATCGATGGTGTGGACCATGATCGGCTGGCCAGGATGGCGGATGCCAACGATGCGATCGCCCGGAATCGGCCGACAGGCGCCGAGTTCGAACGCCACACCCGCCGTCAGCCCGCTGATCGCGACGGCAGCCGGCCCCGGCTTGCCGCGGATGCGGCGCGGCTTCTGCCCCGCCGTCGATCCCGGCACCAGCGCTTCGGACACCTGCGCATCGGTTAGCGCATTGCGTGCCATGGCGAGTTCGAGCGCGTGGCGATCGTGCAATTTCAGCCGACCCAGTGCCGGGCCGAGCATGTCGTCACCAAGTCCAATTCCGAGCCGCAACGCCAGCGAATCGAGCAATTTCTTGCCCATCGACTGGCTTTCCTTGAGGTTCTTCAGCCGGACATGGCGGCGAATGGCGGCGCGCGCCTTGGCCGAAGCGACAAAGCCCTCCCACGCCGGATCGGGTGCCTTGACCTTTGATCGCATGATTTCGACCTGATCGCCATTCACCAGCCGGGTCCGCAGCGGCACGATCCGACCATTCACCTTGGCACCGATGCAACTGTCTCCCAGATCGGAATGGACGGCATAGGCGAAATCCACCGGTGTAGAGCCGCCCGGCAACTGGTGCAGTGCGCCCTTGGGTGTGAACACGAACACCTGGTCCTGAAACATCGCCAGCCGGGCGTTTTCGAGCAGTTCCTCGGGTGTCGCCGCATCGTGCAGGACTTCGAGCAAATCATCGAGCCAAGGGTAAGCTTCGCGGGCTTCGGCGCCCTCGCCGCCCTGTTTGTAGGCCCAGTGCGCGGCGAGACCATTCTCGGCCTCCTCATG
>JAAFIT010000063.1 GCA_013298745.1 Sphingomonadales bacterium | reverse complement strand
TCCCACCACTGGCGCCAGGCCCATCACCATCATCATGGTGATCGCGAGGTAAAAGAACAGCGTCGCCGTAAGGCCAAGGGCCAGCAGGCGTTCGAACTGGCTCTTGCCGTTGAGCGCGACGCGGATTCCCCAGCCGAGGATGATCGCAAAGCCCAGGATTATGAACAGCCCGCCGATCAGGCCCCATTCCTCCGCCATAGTGGCGAAAATGAAATCGGTCTGGAGTTCAGGAAGGTAATCGAGGTGGCTCTGCGTCCCGTTGAGGAAGCCTTTGCCGCTAAGGCCGCCAGATCCGATGGCGATTTTTGACTGTGTGATATGGTAACCAGCGCCGCGTGGATCGGTCGAGGGGTCCAGAAAGATCAGCACCCGTTTCCGCTGATATTCGTGCATCATCGACCAGGCCAGCGGCATCGCGGCAGCGGCGGCGACCCCGGCACCGATGAACAGCCACAGCCTGACTCCGGCAAGAAACATCACCACCACGCCGCCGAAGGTGATCGATAGTGCCGTGCCGAGATCGGGTTGCAGCATCACCAGCGCCGCCGGGAAGGCGATCAGCGCCAGCGCCGGCAACAGCGCGTTGAGCTGCGTTTCGAAACCTCGGGGCAAGGATTGGTAATAGCGCGCCAGCACCAGCACGATGGCAAGTTTCATGAATTCCGAAGGTTGCAACTGGATGATGCCGATATCGAGCCAGCGCTGGCTGCCGCCGCCGACCTGGCCGAGCAGTTCGACGCCGATCAGCCCGAGCAGTACGACGCCATATATCGGCCAGGCCAGCCGCATCCAGGTTTCCGGGCGGATCATGGCGAGCGCAAGCATGAAGCCGAGCAGCACGACGAAACGTATGCCCTGCTTGAGCGCCCACGGCGTCAGCGAGCCACCAGCCGCCGAATAGAGCACGACAAGGCCAAAGCTGCCCAGCGCGACGATGACCAGCACGATGCCCCAGGGCAGGCGGGCAAGTTCACGCAGCCACGGCCCGTTGAACATCAGTTGTCTTCCCGCGGTTCGACCGGCGCTTCGGGATCACCGATTTCGAAGGTGGGAGGCAGGATCAGATTGTCGGTGCGCAGCCATGACGGCATCATTTCATTCGCGACGACTGTTTCCGCAGCGCGGGCTTCGGCCGCCTTCAGCCGCTCGCGGGCTTCGCGTTCGGCGCGCATCTTGGCTTCGATCGGCCCCAGCGCTTTCAGGGCGCGTTCCGGCTCGAACAGGAAGGTGAGGACGTCGCGGGCGATGGGAGCGGCATAGCGGCCGCCAGCAATGCCATGCTCGATGATGACGCTGACGGCATAGCGCGGGTTGTCGGTGGGGGCGAAAGCGACGAACAGCGCATGGTCGCGCTGCTTCCAGGGCAGGGCTTCATTGCGTTTGACGCCACTGCGGCGCTCGGCGGCGCTGATGCGGCGCACCTGGGCGGTGCCGGTCTTGCCGGCGATCTTGACGCCCGGGACCGGTGAGCGGCCGCCGCGTGCCGTGCCGATGCCGGAATTGACGACATCGTACATGCCCTGGCGCACCAGATCGAGGTGTTCATCGGGGATGCCGAGCGAAGCGAATTGCGGCGCGGCCGCGCCCGCGGGCGGCAGGATCAGTCGCGGCATCACTTCGCGGCCGCTGGCGACGCGTGCCGTCATCACCGCCAATTGTAGCGGATTGGCGGTCAGATAGCCTTGCCCGATCGAGGTGTTGAGCGTTTCGCCGGTGTTCCATTCCTTGCCGAAACGCTTTTGCTTCCACGCCGTGTCGGGAACGATGCCCGCTGCCTGGCCGGCGAGTGGCAGGTCATATTTCTGGCCCAGCCCCATCCGCCGCGCCATGTCGGCAATAGCGTCGATGCCGATCTGGCGACCAAAGGCATAGAAATAGACATCGCAGCTTTTTGGCAGTGCCGTATGCATGTCGACGAAGCCATGGCCGCGGCGGGAATGGCAGTGCCAGGTGTTGTTGCCCAATTTGTAGCGACCGGTGCAGCGTACGCCATCGTCAGGCGCCACGCCGGCCTCCAGCGCCGCCAGCGCGGTGACCATCTTGAAGGTTGAACCCGGTGGATACAGGCCCATCGCGCTCTTGTTGAGCAGCGGCGTATGGTCGTCTTCCTGCAGTTCCTTCCACAATTTGCTCGGCACGCGGGTCGAAAAGATATTCGGATCATAGGCCGGCATCGACACCATGGTGAGAATGTCGCCGGTTTCGCAGTCGATGACGATGACACTGGCACTGTTGTCGCCCAATCGCCGCGCCGTATAGCTTTGCAGATCGCGGTCGATGGTGAGTTTCAGCGTCTCGCCCGGGGTGTCGGGGTTGGTGCCAAGCTCGCGCACCACCTTGCCGCGTGCGGTAATCTCCACCCGCTCGGCCCCAGCAGCGCCGCGCAAGGCGCGATCCTGGCCGCGCTCGAGGCCGTCCTTGCCGATCTTGAACCCCGGATAGATCAGCACCGGGTCCTTCTGCAGCTTGTATTGCTCGGGCGTCGGGGCGCCGACATAGCCCAGAAGATGGGCAAAATGGTCGGCATCGGGGTAGACCCGCGCGAAGGAGCGCACCGGATGCAACCCGGGAACATCGGCAACCTTGACGTTCAAGGCCGCAAAGGTCGGCCAATCGAGCTGCCTTGCGACCTCGACGGGCATGTATTTGGGCTGCATGGCGATGTCGGCGCGAATGCGCAGTTCGTCATCCCATGAAAGCGGCAGCACATCGCGCACGCGTGCAAGCACGATATCCAGGTCTTCAATGGCTTCGGGGATGAGCTCGAGGCGATAATCGGGCTTGTTGATCGCCAACGGCTTGTCGGCGCGATCGACAATCCAGCCGCGACGCGGTGGAATCAGGCGATTCTGGATGCGATTATTCTCGGAGGCGAGGCGATATTCCTCGCCTTCGAAGATCGAAAGCCACGCCATCCGGCCGATCAGTGCCGTGCCAATGGCCGCCATGCCGCCGCCAAGCACGATGGCGCGGCGGGTAAAGCTCTGCTGGCGGGTCGATTCGTTGCTCACAAAGGCACGTTTACAGGCGGTCTTGCCGGCACTCTACCGGGGTCCGCCGGGGCCGAAGGCCCTGCGCTGGATGGCCGCGCACAGCCAGACGACCAGCGGATAGGCGATGATGCTGGTCAAAACCTGCCAGAACAGCGGACCGAGAGGCACCGGACGCGCTGCCAGCGCCATCAATTGGGCACCAAACAGGCTGGAAACCACAACGACAAGGCTGGCAATCCCCCAATCAAAGCCGTGCGCGTGATGGCCATAGCGCGCTTCGAACACCCGAACGAACGCTGCCGTGGCGGCAAACAGCGTCGCATTGACGCCGATTGGCTGGGAAAACAGCAGATCGGCGACGAACCCAAGCAGAAATGCCAGCCACGGCGGCATCAAACCTGGCTGAAATGTCGCCCATACGAAGATGCCGAGCAGCCCCAGTTGCGGAAACACCGGTACCGGTAGCAGCAATGGGGCGGTCATCACCCACAACAGCACCAGCACCGACAGTGCGGGCACTGCGGTGCGCCAATAGCCGAGCATGTAACGCCGGCGCTCGCGAGCATTCATCAGCCGCAGGGGCGGGGCGCCGCGATCGATCATGGCAGCGGCTGGGGCGTCGCTGGCTTGGGCGCTGGCTTGGCGCGCTGCGCCTCGACCGGCACCGGCGTGTCCGATACCGGCACCACAGGTTCGGCGGGCAGCGGCAACCAGGCATTTTCGATGGTGACGAAGCCCGCACCGAACGGCGTCGTCGCGGGTCGAACCTGCGGCGTGCCGGTACCGCCGGCGATGATGGTGCCGACAGGGATGCCAGGGGGGAACACCCCGCCGTCGCCCGATGTCACCAGTCGGTCGCCCGCGAGCAATGGCACTTCGGGGCCAACGCGATCCTGCAATTCGAGCGCCGGGCGATTGCTGCCGACCACCAGCCCGGCCTGGCCAGTACGCTGGACCAGCACCGGGACACGGCTGGCCGGATCGGCAAGTAGCAGCACGCGCGCCGCATGGTTGCCGACTTCGATGGTGCGGCCGATCAGGCCATTGGCGGCGATCACCGGCATGCCGATCCCGACGCCATCGCGGGTGCCGGCCGTCAGCATTGCCGTGCGCACCACCGAGCCCGACGTGGCGGCGACGATTCGGGTGGTGGTGACCAGCGTACGGCCGGGAACGCGGACCTTCATCAGCGCGTTGAGTTGCTTCAGCGCGAGCTGGTCGGCAGCGGCCTTTTGCAGATTGGCGTTGGCTTTGGCGAGGTCGGCTGTCAGTTGGCGATTGCGGTCGACGGCGCCGACATAATCCCCGGCGAGGCCCAGCGCCTTGGCAGCGCCATCGAACGGCAGCCGCACGACGCTCCATACAGGGGTGACGATGTCGAGCATGGCGCCGCGCATGCGGGCGCCGGCATCGGGATTGACGCGGGCAACGAGCAGGAACAGCAGCCCGGTGGCGATGACCGCTCCCGACACGACGGCCCCCACGAGCGCGAGGTTCTGCTCGCGGCGCATGGCGCTCGACCTACGGGGCGCGGGCGTCCAGTCCATCCTCTGTCCTACCAGCCGGGCAGGGGTGCCCGGCGTTCATCTTGGCTGTTGCGATCAAGCGGTGGTGAGCACGCCGCGATACATCGGATCCTCGAGCGCGCGGCCGGTACCGATGGCAACACAGGTCAACGGATCGTCGGCAACGGTCACCGGCAGGCCGGTTGCTTCGCGCAGGACGACATCCATGTCGCGCAGCAAGGCACCGCCGCCGGTCAGCACGATGCCCTGATCGACGATGTCGGCGGCGAGTTCCGGCTGGGTGTTTTCAAGGGCCGTGCGCACGCCTTCGACGATGGTGGCAACGGGTTCCGATAGAGCATCGGCAATCTGTGCCTGGTTGATGGTGATTTCCTTGGGCACGCCGTTCATCAGGTCGCGGCCCTTGATTTCCATCGTAAGCCCGATGCCATCGGCGGGCATCTTGGCCGTGCCGATTTCCTTCTTGATGCGCTCGGCAGTCATTTCGCCGATCAGCAGATTGTGGTTGCGGCGGACATAGGAAACGATCGCTTCGTCCATCTTGTCGCCGCCGACGCGTACCGATGTGGTATAGGCAAGGCCACGCAAGCTGAGCACCGCCACTTCGGTGGTGCCGCCGCCGATATCGACGACCATGCTGCCGATCGGTTCGGTGACCGGCATCCCGGCGCCGATCGCCGCCGCCATCGGTTCCTCGATCAGATAGACCTGGCTGGCGCCGGCATTGTTGGCAGCATCGCGAATGGCGCGCTTTTCGACGCTGGTTGAACCCGATGGCACGCAGATGACGATTTCCGGGAAGCGCGGCAGTTTGGAAGTGTGCTCCTTGGCGATGAAATATTTGATCATCTGCTCGGCGACATCGATATCGGCGATCACGCCGTCGCGCAGCGGCCGGATGCATTCGACATTGCCGGGCGTCTTGCCCATCATCACCTTGGCGTCGTTGCCGACGGCCTTTACCGTGCGGGTGCCGCGGATGGTTTCGATGGCAACGACCGACGGCTCGTTGAGGACGATGCCGCGCCCGCGCACATAGACAAGCGTGTTGGCAGTACCGAGGTCGATCGCCATATCCTGGCTGAGAAACGAGAACATCCGGCTGAAAAGCGACATGGGGGCGGGGAACCAAACACGGCTGGAGGGGACGACATGGCGGCACGGCGGACGCCACGGACTCAATGGGTCGCTTTAGGCGCTTGACACCGGCTTTTGCAAGCATGCGGCGCGGGCTTTGTCGCAACCGCGGCGTCGCTTGTCGTGACTCGCAGCGCCATGCCGTTTAGGAAGTGATGGTGCCCCTGATCCGCCGCCTGCCCGATACACTCGTCAACCAGATCGCTGCGGGCGAGGTGGTGGAGCGGCCGGCCGCCGCCTTGAAGGAACTCGTCGAAAACGCCCTTGATGCCGGGGCGCGGCATCTCCGCATCGATCTCGAAAATGGCGGTATCGACCATCTGTCGGTCACCGATGACGGGCATGGCATGATTGCCGACCAATTGCGGCTGGCGGTCGAACGCCACGCCACTTCGAAACTGCCGACTGGCGATCTGTCGGCGATCGCCACCCTGGGGTTTCGCGGCGAGGCGCTGCCGTCGATCGCCAGCGTTGCGACGCTCACCTTGACCAGCCGCACCGCCGATGGTGCTGGTTGGCGCCTCGTCATCGACAATGGCCGCACCGTCAGCGATGGCCCGGCAGCGACGCCGCCCGGGACCTGTGTCGCCGTCGATGGGCTGTTCGCCGCCGTGCCGGCGCGGCGCAAGTTCCTCAAATCCGAACGGTCCGAACTGGCGGCGTGCCTTGATGTCGTGCGGCGCCTGGCGATGGCGCGCGCCGATGTCGGCTTCGAACTCCGGCATGGTGGTCGTCGCTTGCTGGCGGTGCCGGCCGGTACAACCGCCGGCCCAGCAGCGCAGGTGGCGCGGCTGGCGGCATTGCTGGGACCGGACTTTGCCGACAATGCCGTGCCGATCGATCTGTCTCGCGACATTGATGCAGCGGGCCCGCTGCGCCTGGGCGGCCTCGCCGGCATCCCGACCTACAATCGCGGCGTTGCCGACCACCAGTTCCTCTTCGTCAATGGTCGGCCGGTGAAGGACCGGCTGCTGGTTGGTGCGCTGCGAGGGGCCTACCAGGACCTGCTGGCGCGCGATCGGCACCCGGTGGTGGCGCTGTTTCTCGATGTTCCGGCTGATTTTGTCGACGTCAACGTCCATCCCGCCAAGACCGAAGTGCGGTTCCGCGACGCCGCGCTGGTGCGCGGGCTGCTGGTTTCCGGGGTGCGGCGGGCGCTCGATGCCGCCGGCCATCGTGCTGCCACGACGATCAGCGGTGCCGCAATGGCCGCCTTTTCAGCGCCATTGCCGATGCCTTCGATGCCATCGCAGGCGCCGGCGGGCCACACGGCCGGCCATCTCGCCGAAGCGCCGCGGCTGTTTGCAGCCTTTCCGGGGCTGGCGACACCGGCTGGTGCCGCGCCAGCGCCCGATTTTGCACCCGTCGCCACGGCGCCGCAGGCCAGTGAGCACCCGCTCGGCGTGGCGCGCGGCCAGGTTGCCAACACCTATATCGTCGCTGAAACCGAAGACGCGCTGATTCTGGTCGATCAGCACGCCGCCCATGAACGCCTGACTCTCGAGCGCATGAAGGCGGCGCTGGGGCAGGGTGGAGTCGCCGCGCAGGCACTTTTGTTGCCGCAACTCGTCGAGCTTGATGAGATGGCGGCAGCGCGGCTTGTCGAACGGGTCGACGATCTCGCCGAATTGGGCCTCGAAATCGAAGGCTTTGGCCCGGCGGCTGTACTGGTCCGCGCCACCCCGGCGCTGCTCGGCAACACCGATGCCGGCGCGCTGGTGCGCGATATCGCCGATGATCTGGCGGCCTGGGGCAGCGCCATTTCGCTCAAGGAACGGCTCGATACGGTGGCGGCGACCATGGCGTGCCATGGCAGCGTTCGGGCGGGGCGGCTGCTCGGCCTTGCCGAAATGAATGCGCTGCTGCGCGAAATGGAAGTGACGCCGCATAGCGGCCAGTGCAACCATGGCCGCCCGACCTGGGTGCGGCTCGCCAAGGGCGATATCGAAAAACTGTTCGGGCGGCGCTAGTTTTTGCAACGATAGGTCGGCGCCGACTCCGCTCAAACAAAAGTTGCTGCGAACGACTTGCATTAGCCGAGGAAGTGAGCGATAACCATTCGCAATAGCAGCTCCATTTGGAAGGTGCGTCGGTGTTCATCTGCATTTGCAACGGGCTTCGTGATCGTGACGTGGTCGATGCTGCGCGCCAATGCCGCAGCCGCTGCCCGCGCCAAGCCTATGAGGCACTGGGCTGCGAACCACAGTGTGGCCATTGTCTTGATGAAGCGGAGGCACTGATCGGCGCCGATCAGGACGAACTGGCCGACGCCTGAATTGCTAACGCAAGTGCGTTGCAATCCTAACATATAGAAAATAAAAGACTTTTTGCGCTGCCTTGTTGACGGCACCTCGGAATTACGGCACATCATTACCGTTAATTCAGGAGCGATTGCCATGCGCGGCGACACCAAGGTCATCGAATATCTCAACGCGGTGCTCAAGGGTGAGCTGACCGCTGTCAATCAATATTGGCTGCACTACCGCCTGCTCGACAATCTTGGGGTCAAGAAGTTGGCCGATTACGCCCGCCACGAATCGATCGAGGAGATGCAGCACGCCGACAAGCTGATCGCGCGGATATTCTTCCTCGATGGCCTGCCGGCGATGCAGGCGCTCAATCGGCTGCGCATCGGCGAGACTGTGCCGGAAGTCCTCGAAGCCGATCTGGCGCTGGAGCATGACGCCGTGGCGCTGTTGCGGGACGCCATCCAGCATTGCGAGAGCGTGCGCGACTATCCGAGCCGCGACCTGCTCGCCGAAATCCTCGCCGCCGAGGAAGAGCATATCGATTTCATCGAAACGGCAAAAACCCAGATCGAGCAGATGGGTCTCGCCAACTACATCCAGCTCAACTCGGCCAGCGCCGGGAGCTGAAGATATCCCCACCGCCGCAGCGGTGGGGATCGATCCGGCTTATGCCGCCTTGGCGGGCGCCGGCGCTGCAATCGCGCCGCGCGTCGAGGCGAACAGCCCCCACAGATCGGCGACGTCCTTCATGCCACCCTTGTCGGTAACGCCGGCAAAGCTCTGCTTGGCGAGCCCGGCGTTGCCGGCCCGCAAGGCGGCAATGCCCTTCCACACCCGCGCCTGATCGGCGTCGGGGCCGTTGGCGGCAATCGCCTTGTCGAATGCTGCGATGGCCTGCGGATACTGGCCAATGCCGAGGAAGGCGTTGCCGCCGCGCACCGCCGTCTTCGGGTCGGCAGCGAGCTTGGGTGCTTCGGCCGCGGCCTTGGCCGACATTGACGTCGCTGCCTGCTGCAACTTCACCGACATGGCGTCGGTGCCACCACCGCTCTTCGTCAGGGCAGTTTGCGCGATTCCGGCTTGGTTGGCAACAAGCGCCAGCTTGGCGAATTCGGCATAATCTTCCGGACGTTCGATGGTGTTGGTGGCGCTCATCAGATGATAGACGGCCAGCTTCGATTCGGGCCGCATCGGCTGGCTGCGAAGATCAACGAGCAACGTCTTCCAGCGTGCCGCCGAACCATCGACGCGGATCAGCTTGGTGGTGGTTTCGAGATACCCCTTCTTGTCGCCGGCCTTGTACTGGGCACCAGCCAGATTCTCGAGATAGATCGGCTTGGCACCATTGGCCTTGATCAGCGCGTTGTAGGCCTTGACGGCTTCCTGCGGCTTGCCCTGCTTGGTGTAAGCTTGGGCGATCAGGATCTGCATGTCTTCGCCGCCGGCCTGTTTGGCGAGGGCAATCGCCTTGTCATACTGACCGGCCTGATAATAGAGCGGCGCGAGCTGGCGCGGCGAGGCGCCGGCCGTCTGCAAGGCCGCAGCGGCTTCGCTGTAGCGCCCGGCGCGGGTGTAGACATAGCCGGCCATCTGCGCCGATTTCTGGACTTCTTCGGGTGTCTTGGCTTCGGCCTGCGC
>JAAFIT010000062.1 GCA_013298745.1 Sphingomonadales bacterium | reverse complement strand
TGCCGACGCCTTGCTTTATCTAGAAAGGCCTCGCGAGGCACTGGCGGCGTATGATCGCGTCCTCGCGGAGCAACCCGGCAAGATCCAGGCCTCCTACGGCCGGGTCTTCGCCTTGCTGGAGACCGAGCAATTGAATGAGGCCGTCGCCGCGGCCGATGCCATTGTCGCGTCGCGCCCGCGCTTTGTCGGTTTTCGCGACGATCCGGCGCGCACGCCCGACCGCGAATATGCCTATGCCGCGCAACTCGCTGCGCAGGTGCGCTTGTGGAGCAATCGCATCGCCGACGGCTTTGGCAGAATCGACACAATGGCGAATTCGGCGCCAGCGAGCTTTTCGCTGCGGCAGGCGCGCGCCGGTGCTTACTATACCCGCGGCTGGCCGAGAGCAGCCGAACGCGAGGCGGAGATTGCCGCCAGCCTCAATCCCGGCAGCCTTTACAGCGACATCATGCTCGCCGACACGGCATTGAGCCGTAACCGGCTCGACGAAGCGAAGACGCGAAGCGACGCGCTGATGCTTTTGGCGCCGGAAGACCTGTCGGTGCAAAATCTTGATCGCAATGTCAGGGCTCGCCGCGGCTGGGTGCTCGATGCCAATTGGAGCCCGACGTTCAACGAGGGCGGCGGCAACTTTCAGCGTGGCGAGGGCTATAGTCTTGATTCGTCGTTGCTGTCGCCGCGCGTCATGGGGCCATTGCGGCTGGTTGGCCGCTTCAATTCGGCCAGCGCGCAGCCGCCGGAGGGGCGGGTTGTCCGGCACCAGGCTGGCGGCGGTCTGCGCCTTGATGGCAGTGATGTCCAGGCGACCGTCTATGCTGCCCATAATTGGGGATCGCTGGTCCAGACCTCCTTTGGCGCCGATGTGTCATGGCAGATCGATGACCATTGGAGCCTTTCGGCAGCGGCGGATTCCAACAGCCTCGATACGCCGATCCGCGCACTTCTTGCCGATATCAGCGGCGATTCCGCTCGTGTCGGAGTGCGCTGGCGGCAGGATGAGCGCCTCGATATCGCCGCCACCCTGCGCTGGCTCGCCATGTCCGATGGCAATGACCGGGTTGAAGCCGGTGCCTCGCTGGTCTCGCTGCTGCACGCGGCCGCGCATCTCGTCGTACGCGGCCGCGTCGATCTCTATGGGTCGCAGAACAGCAAGCCCGGCGGTCCCTATTTTGCTCCTGAGTCGGACGTCTCGCTGACAGCAGGCGTGTCGGCCGAGCACATTGCGTGGCGGCGGTACCAGCGCATCCTGACACAGGTCCTTTCGGTTGATGCCGGCGTTTATGACCAGCGGGGCTATGCTGCCGGCTGGATCGGCACATTGCGTTATGAACACCGTTGGCGGCAGGATCCCTGGACCGAAATCGTCTATGGCATCGGGCTGCAACGGCGCATCTATGATGGCGCGTCGGAACGCAGCATTGCACTCACTCTTGGCCTGAGGCAGCATTTCTGATGAGGCTTCGCATTGCCCTTGCAGCCATGGCGGCAACATCAATGGTGTCACCATTGAGCGCCGGTCCCGAGGGCGGCACACAATTTGCGTCGATCGCCTTTCACGATGTCGTCGATGAGCGCGCCGAACGATCCGAAGACGCTGTCACCACCCAGAGCCTTGTCGATTTCTTCGATTGGTTGAAGGCTGAAGGTTGGACCCCGGTCTCGATCGCCGAGGTCAGCGCCGCCGGCAAAGGCGGAGCGCCACTGCCCGAAAAGGCGATTCTGCTCGCCTTCGATGATGGCTATCTGAGCTTTTTCGAGCGCGTTTACCCCTTGCTGCTGGCCTATCGCTATCCGGCAGTGCTCGGACTCGTCACCAGTTGGATCGATGTACCTGCGGGTAGCATGGTCGATTATGGCGGCACACTGGTCCCACGCGAAACCTTCGTCACCTGGGATCAGGTCCGCCAGATGCAGCGGTCGGGGTTGGTCGAAATCGCCAGCCATAGCGACAATCTGCACCGCGTCGTGCTCTCCACACCGCAAGGCAACACGGCGCCCTCGGCGCGCAGTTGGGCGATTGCCGCCGATTCCGGCGAGCGCGAAAGCGATGCCGATCACCGGGCCCGGATCCGCGCCGATCTGGAACGATCGGCGGCGCGCATTGCCGCCGAAACCTCGGTGCGCCCGCACGTTCTCGTCTGGCCCTTTGGCCGGTTCAGCGGGTTGGCGACCGAAGCGGCGAAGGACGCCGGCTTTGATCAGGCGCTGACGCTGGAGCCCGAAATCGCCGATGCCCGCAAGCCGATGGCGCTGCATCGCTATTACCCGACCCACGATCCGTCACTGGGCATCAAGGCCTGGAACCTCGGCTTCCCGGTGCGGCGCGCCGAAACCGTGCGCATGGCGTGCGTCGATCTGGCACCGTTGGCGAACCAGACACCGGAAGAGGCCGACAAACGGCTCGGCACGATGATCGAAGGCGTGCGCGCGCTCGGGGCATCGGCCATCGTGATCGATGTGGCGACGCGGGAAGGGGAGGCCAAGGCCTGGCTGCCGACCAGCGCCCTGCCGCTCGACGACGACATTTTCGGCCGGGCCGCCCGCCAGATCGGCAGCCGCGCCGGGGTTCTTGTGTTCGCGCGGCTGCCAGTCGAAAAGGCGGACCGATTGAGCGATGCAGCCTTGGCGCAACTCGGCGCCGACGCGGCGCGCAATGCGCCGATCGATGGGCTGCTGATCGCCGATCCCGCTTCAGCGACCACGCCACCGCTCGTCGCCCCCAATCGGGCAATGCTGCGTGCCGCGCGAGCCGCCAGTCCTTCACGCGCGGCGCAGCTGTTTGCTCCGGCGGCTGTGATCAACCCAAAGCTGCGGCTGATCACTGCCGGCGCCTGGGGTCCGGCTGACGATGCGGATCGGCGTGTCCTTGTCGATGGCCCGGACCGTGCCGCCCTGATCAAGTCCGGCTGGCTTGCCCCGGAATCGACCGGGCGAACCGTGCTGCCGCTGGAAGGCGCATCGACTGCTGCGCAAATTGCCTTCATGCAGGCGGCACAGCGCAAGGGTGCCACCGGTTTTTATGCCTGCCCCTGGGACAAGACCAACCCGGCCCCGCTGGCACGTGTCTTTTCCGCCGCAACCTTTCCGCATCGCCCATGACGGAACGCCTGATCGAAGCCTTCATCATCGGCTTGCCGTTGTTCGTCTTTGCCTATCCGTTTGTGATGGCATGGTACTGGATAGCCGGTGGGCTGTTGTATTGGTGGTGGCGCGAGCATGATTTTCCGCCACAGACCGAGCCGCCCGAACTGCCGCACTGGCCGCCGTTTTCGATTCTGGTGCCATGCTACAATGAATCGGAAAACGCTATCGATACGCTGACGACGGCGTGTGCGATCGATTATCCCGATTTTGAGGTCATCGCGATCAATGACGGCAGCAAGGACGATACCGCCGCCATCCTCGACGATCTGGCGCGTCAGTTGCCGCGGTTACGGGTCATCCATCTTGCCGAAAATGGCGGCAAGGCCAATGCGCTCAACACCGGGGCACTGCTCGCCCGTCACGAGTTGTTGCTGTGCATCGATGGCGACGCGCTGCTCGATCGGCATGCGCTGCGCTGGGCAGCCTTTAACTTCCAGCGCGCCGATGTCGGCGCGATCACCGGCAACCCGCGCATTCGCAACCGGTCGTCGCTGCTCGGCCAATTGCAGGTGGGGGAGTTTTCCTCGATCGTCGGCCTCATCAAACGCGCCCAGACCGTTTATGGCTCGTTGTTTACCGTGTCGGGCGTAATTGCCGGGTTCCGCCGCCGGGCGCTTGCCGATGCCGGCTGGTGGTCGTCCCACACTCTGACCGACGATATCGATGTGACCTGGCGGATTCAGATGGCAGGCTGGCAGGTGATCTATGCGCCCAATGTGATGGTCTGGATCCTGATGCCGGAAACCCTGTCCGGGCTGTGGAACCAGCGCGTGCGCTGGGCCGAAGGCGGCGTGCAGATGATGCTCGATTACTTCTGGCCGATGGTGACCCTCAAGCAACCTCGACTCATGCTCGTCTATCTCAACTATCTGCTCAGTGTGGTGTGGAGCTTTGCCATCGTCATCGGCGTCGGGTTGATGTTCGCCGGCTGGCTCGGCTGGCGCTCGCCGCTCACCGCTGCCGGCGTTTCGCTGCTGCCGACCTGGTGGGGGGCACTGCTCGCCTTCACCTATCTCGCACAAGCCGTCGTCAGTCACCACATCGAGTGGCGATACGAACGCGACATGCTCAAATCACTGTTCTGGATCGTCTGGTACCCATTGGCGTTCTGGATGATTTCGACACTGTCGACGTTGCGCGCCATTCCCAAGGTGCTGCTGCGCAAAAGCAGCGAAGTGCGCGGCACCTGGGTCAGCCCGGACCGGGGGTTCCGATGACCGATCCCTTCGCCAATTGGCCGCCAATCATCCATTCGGCAAAGCGCTCGCGACTGATTTTCTGGCGCGATGCACTGCTGACGACTCTCATGTGGGGCCTGATGTTTCTCATCCTCTATTCGGAATTCGCTTTTGCGCTTGCGGCGCTGGATGTGCTGCTGGGTCGGTCAGAGGCTGAGATCGATGCCGAACTGGATATTTTCTTGCGGCGGATGCAGCCTATGCTGCTGCTGATCGGCGCACTGGTGGTGATGCTCGCGATAGCCACTTTGATCAGTCGCCGCCGCCGTAACAAAGCACTTGAAGCACCACAGCCACAACCGCTCGGCGATACCGAACGCGCCGCAATCGCCGGGATGGACGAAACTGCGCTGGCGGCGGCCGAGGGCATGAAGCGTGTCGTCGTCGGGCGCCAAGGCACGGCCCTGATCATCAGCGCTACGCCTTGAAGCCGAATTGCATTGAGAAGTGCAGGCCTCGGATTGACAGAACGCACGGTGCATCGAAAAAAAGCACTTGCCCCTTAACGCATCTGTCATAATTATAGCGGACATTAATACAGTTGTGGTTCTTGGCGTAGATTGATTCGAGCTGGAGATCGGGCGCGATAGGCCTGGACCTGGCGTCTTCTCAAGGGGCTTCGCGACATGGCCAACTACAGTGGCACGTCAGGCAATGACAATTACAGTGGCACGCTAGATGCCGATTCCATCGCCGGCAATAATGGCAATGATACGTTGCGCGGCAACGGCGGCAATGACTCGATCGAGGGCGGGCTCGGCAACGACCAACTCTATGGCAACGCCGGTAACGACACCATTCTGGGCGGCGACGGCGATGATTACATAGAGGATTTTGAAGGCGCCAACAGCCTTGTTGGCGGTGATGGCAATGACAGCTTCGCTTTTGTCGCCAGTGCGGCCGCAAGCGGCATCGGCATTGGCGTCGATACGATTACCGGCGGTGCCGGGCGCGACGTGTTTCGCCTTGACGGTTACAGCGCCAGACTGTTTCCGCTGTCACATGTCGCCGATATCATCACCGATTTCGTGGCGGGCGCGGATGGGGATCAGATCGATCTCGGTGAGGTTGTCAACGACCTGACCGGCTACACCACCGGCAGCAATCCGTTCCTGTCGGGCCATGTGTTCGCCGTGCAGGTGGGCGCCGATACCGAGATTCGCGTCGATATCGATGCCGGCGCAGGGGTGCATTCGGTTCGCACCCTTGTCACGTTGCAGAATGTCGTCGCCGCCGATCTGGTGGCGCGCAATTTTATCAGCAGCTGGAGCCCGACCGGGGTCGGCGAGGTGTCGAGCGGCTCCCCGCTCAACGATACCATCATCGGTACGGAATCCAACGACACCATCAGTGGCGGCGGCCTGGCGGATAGCCTGACCGGTGGCGGTGGCAACGACAGCCTTAGCGGTGGCAGCTTCCGTGATACGCTTGTCGGCGGCCTGGGCAATGACACGCTCCTTGGCGGTGACGGTCGCGATTCGCTGCTTGGCGGGGCCGGCAATGACACGATTGTGGGCGGCAGCGGCGATGATACGATTGATGATCAATCGGGCGCCAACCTGATCGATGCCGGCGACGGCGATGATTATATCGATGATGTCGGGGCTGGACGGACCGAGCCGGGCGGTGCCGATACGATCACGCTCGGGGCAGGCAACGACACGCTGCGAATCGATTTCGCGGGTGCCTGGTCCTACCCGGCCAACCAGCACACCGACGTCATTACCGACTTCACCCCGGGCCTCGTTGAAACGCGAGATACTGTCGACATCAGTGAATTTTTCTCGGGCTATTTTATCGGCTACACCAGCGGCACCAACCCCTTTGCCACCGGCTATCTGCGCCTGATCGATGGCGGCAGCAGCAATACCTTGCTGCAATGGGATCGCGATGGCGCCGCCGCCGCCCATACATGGGTTTCGCTGCTCAACTTCCAGGGCCTTGCCCCGACGGCCTTTGTTGCCGGCAACTTCGTCGATGGCGGCCGCAACTGGGGCCCGGCGGGCACCGGCTACAACATCGTCGGAACCTTCGGCCCTGACACGCTGACCGGATCGAGCCTGCCGGACACGCTGGCGGGCGAGGGTGGTAACGACCAGATTCAGGGCGGTGCCGGCGATGACAGTCTTGATGGCGGCAGCGGCAATGATTCGCTATCGGGCGAAGACGGCAACGATACCGTCCTCGGTGGCGACGGCAACGACAGTTTCGCCAATGGGATTGGTAACGATAGCCTCGTCGGTGGGGCAGGCAACGACAGCTTCAGTGATTACACCGGCAACAACACCCAGATCGGTGGCGACGGCAATGATTATTTCGATTATTCTGGCTACCTGACGGGGGCCGATCGCATTCTTCCCGGAGCAGGCCAGGACACGATCCGACTTTACTATAATTATTCGATCAACAGTGCCGACACCGTCGTCGGTTTCGAAGGCGGCGCCGGCGGCGATCTGATCACGTCCTACGATTGGTATTTCGAAGGCCTTGGCGCTGGCGAAAATCCGTTCCTTTCTGGCTATCTGCGCTTGCTGGCGTCGGGCCCCAACACCCTGCTGCAATATGATCGCGATGGTGCCGGCGGCGCGAGCTATGGCTGGACGACGATCCTCAATTTCGAAGGCGTCGCACCTGCCGCTTTCACCCGCGACAATTTCAGCTTCGGGCAATCGCCGACCGGCCAGGGGCTGATGCTGAACGGCAGTGAACTGCCGCAAGGCATCACTGGCACCAACGACGCCGACACGATCCTCGGCTTTGAAGGCAATGACACGCTCTCCGGCAACGACGGCGCCGATGTTCTCGAAGGCTTTGCCGATGACGACTATCTTTATGGGGGTGGCCAGAATGACACGCTGCTCGGCGGCGACGGCAACGACCTTCTTTCCGGCGAGAGCGGCAATGACAGCCTCGATGGCGGGGCCGGCAACGACAATCTGCAAGGCGGCAACGACCAGGACACGGTTATCGGCGGCAGTGGGAATGACACGCTGTACGGCCAAGGTGGCAACGACAGCATCATCGCCGGGGACGGCGACGATCGTATTGAAGATGGCTCCGGCAACGACACGATTGATGCAGGGGCGGGCAATGACACCATCCTCGAGTACAGCGGCAGCGATCTGATCGACGGCGGCATCGGCGATGATTTCTTCCAATATGTTTCGTACAGCACTGGCAACGCAACGCTGACCGGCGGCGCCGGGCGCGACACCTATTACATCTATTCGAACCCGAGCTGGTCGTTCGACGAGATCACCGATTTCGAAACCGGCGCCAATGGCGACCGGATGACGATCGATACCAGCTATTTCAGCGGCTGGGACAGCAGCACCAATCCATTCACCGCCGGCTTCGTCCGGCTGTTCGATGATGGTGTCTCGGTGTTGCTCCAGGTCGATTTCAACGGCGCCGTCGGCGGCGCCACCTGGCAGAACATTGTCCGCTTCCAGGGTATCGCCGATCCCGCCGATTTCACCATCGACAATTTCACCAACTGGTCGGCACCCGGCGTCAATGGCGCCAATTACACCGGCAGCATCGGTGACCAGCGCATCGACGGCACGCCGGGCAATGACACCATCACTGGCCTCGCCGGCAATGATTCGCTCTACGGCGGCACCGGCAACGACAGCCTCGATGGCGGCGACGGCAATGACTTCCTGAGAGGCAACGCTGGCAACGATACGGTCGTCGGCGGCGCCGGCAACGACACGCTGATCGGCGAGGCCGGCGCCGATTCGTTGCTCGGTGGCGATGGCGACGACAGCTTCGACGGCGGAAGCGACAATGACACGATCGACGGCGGTGCCGGCAATGACCGTTTCGACTATTCGGCCGGCAACGACAGCCTGATCGGTGGCGATGGCGACGATTATTTCAGCGACTATGGCGATACCGATACCATCAGCGGCGGTGCCGGCGACGATTATTTCGAATATGTCGGCTTCTATCTGATCGGCAACGACCAGTTGACTGGTGGCAGCGGCCGCGACACTTACAATCTCAATTCGATCTTCAGCTACACCAACGGCGCAACGGCAACGATCACAGATTTCACCGTCGGGGCCGGCGGCGATGTTATCCGGCTTGCCGATGCCGGGTTGACGCTCAGCGGCATCAACATGAACGCCAGCACGCTGATCTCGGGCGGCTTCATGCGGTTTGTCCAGGTCGGTGCCGATACCCGCATCGATTTCGATCAGAATGGCGGCGGCAATGCCTGGGTGACCAAGCTCACCCTGCAGGGCGTGACGGCGACTGACCTGACGGCTGACAATTTCAGCCCGAACCTTGCCCAAACCGGCATCAATACGCCGGTGCAGAACGGCAGCGCGGCGCGCCCGTTGGCCATCATGAACGGCGATTTCGAATCCCCGAGTCCGCCGGTCGGAAGCAATACTGTCTTCAACCCGGGCGCGACGATTGGCGATTGGACCGTCGGCACGTCGAATGTGGCCGTTGTTAGTACTAGCGGCAGCGCCTTCGGCGTCAGCATAACAGCGCAGTCGGGGCTCGCCTCGCTCGATCTGACTGGCGTTTCCGACAATGGCGCGGCCGCCCGGATCACCCAGACGGCGCCAACAACGATTGGTACAAACTACACGATCAGTTTCTGGGTCGGCAATGCGTCGGGCGCCAATGCCACAGCGTTCGGCGCGGCAACGACTGTGCGGCTGGAAGTCGGCGGCGTTCAGGTCGGCAGCTATGTCAATTCGAACGTCACCGCCAATACGGTCAACTGGCAGAATTTCAACTATAATTTCACCGCGACCACGGCGACGACCACCATCGCCTTTGTCAACGGCACGCCCGGCACCGAGATCTTTACCGGTCTCGACAATGTCGTGATGACGCCGTTCGTGCCGATCACCGGCAACGACGTCTTTGGCGCACCGGACAATGCCGGCAACGACAGCTACAACGGCCTGACCGGCAACGACACGCTCGACGGTGGGCCGGGTGCGGACACGCTGTCGGGCGGCGAGGGCAATGATTCGCTCCTCGGCGGCGACCGCAACGATATCCTCTACGGCGGCAATGGTGCCGACACGCTCGACGGCGGCGACCATAACGACAATCTCCAGGGCGATGCTGACGGCGATTCATTGATCGGCGGCCGCGGCAACGACACGCTCTACGGCCAGGCCGGGGCCGACACGC
>JAAFIT010000061.1:8567-9562 GCA_013298745.1 Sphingomonadales bacterium | reverse complement strand
ATGGCATGGACCAGGAAATCGATCGTTTCCCATTCGGCCTTGAGGCCATCGAACATCGCATCGATGCTCGCCATGTCGGTGACATCGCATTCGTAAAGCCGAGCAACGCCGAGCGATTCCGCCAGCGGTCGCACCCGCTTTTCCAAAGCTTCGCCTTGAAAGGAGAAGGCGATCTCGCCGCCCTGTTCGGCGATGGCCTTGGCGATGCCCCAGGCGAGGCTGCGATCATTGGCGACGCCCATGATGAGGCCGCGCTTGCCAGTCATGATTCCAGCCATCAGGCTCCACTCGCTTCTGCAAATTCAGGTTCGTTCTTTAGCCGTCTTTGCCGCGCCTTGGCGAGCGCTGCGTTGAGATGGGCGCCGACAAC
The DNA here is from genome assembly GCA_013298745.1 of Sphingomonadales bacterium. Taxonomy (GTDB): domain Bacteria; phylum Pseudomonadota; class Alphaproteobacteria; order Sphingomonadales; family Sphingomonadaceae; genus Sandarakinorhabdus. The sequence goes on along the minus strand of JAAFIT010000061.1, from coordinate 9,192 downwards.
GAGCCCCATGCCGATGATATAGAAAAACAACAGCGCGACGATCACCCCGGCGAGCGAGCCATAGGTGAGGCTGTAGCTGCCGAACAGACCAAGTGCCCAGGGCATCCCCATCGTCGTTCCGACCCAGACCAACATCGTCACCAGGGCGCCGGGCCAGATGCGATAGCCATCGCTGCGAAAGCGCTGCGGGGTGAGGGCATAGAAGGTCGCATAGAGCGCGACGAACAGCGCAATCGCCGGCACCCGGCGGCGAAAGCCGAGCGTATCGATGAAGGCATTGGTGCGCGGCATAAGTTCGGAGACAAAGGTTTCGGTGCCGGTGAGCACAACCTGCGCGGCAAAGGCCAGCAGCATCAGGAACACGGCGCCGAACACAAAGGCGAGGCTGGCGAGGCGATAACGCCACATCGATGCCAGCGCCTTGGTGCCATAGGCGCGGCGGATGATGTCGCGGATCGTTTCGATGAAGCTGGTGATCGTCCACAGCGTCACCAGAATCCCCAGCGTCAACAGCCCGGCCGAAGCGCGGACTTCGGTGACATCGGCGATGGGCTTTGCCACCAGTTCCGCGACATCGGGCGGCAGCAGCCGCAGAAAACCCGAAACGGCGCGGCTGCCATAATCG
>JAAFIT010000061.1:0-8557 GCA_013298745.1 Sphingomonadales bacterium | reverse complement strand
AATCGGTGCGGCCGATCGAGCCGGCCACCGTTGCCAGCACGATGAAGAAGGGGAACAGCGTCAGCAGCGAGAGGTAAGCAAGGTTACCGGCATGGGTGAAGCCATCATCCCAGCTGCCCTTCACGGTATCGCGCACCACCGCCCAGATGCGGCGATTGCGCAGCAGCAGCCGAGTCAGAAAGCTGGAGGACTCGGCCATGCGGCGCCGCTGTTACAGTCCGAGGTCGCGTCGCACGTCGCGCACATCGGTCCAGCCGTCGATGAACGCCTTCAACGCCGCATTATCGGCCGGAATGTCGATCAGCACCGTCACCAATTGGTCACCGCGGCTGCCATCGGCACGGCTGAAGCCCCGGCCTTTCAAGCGGAAAACCTTGCCCGAGGTCGTACCCGGCGGCAGCGTCAGTGACACGGCGCCGGTCACCGTCGGCATGCGGACCTTGGCACCATTGACCGCCTCGTCGAGCGACACCGGCAAATCGAGGCAGATATCGTCGCCATCGCGGGTGAACACCTTGTGGCGACCGACTTCCAGCGTCACCAGCGCATCGCCATTGCCGCCAGGCCCGGGTTCGCCCTTGCCGGCCATGCGCAGCTGGCGGCCCGATTCAAAGCCGGCCGGCAGTTTCAGTTCGACGGTCTTGCCGCCACGTAACGTCACGCGCTGTGGTGCCAGATTGGCGGCATCTTCAAAGCTGATCAGCAGACGATAAGCGACATCGGCACCCTTGGGCTGGGTGCGAAAGCCGCCACCGCCCGGCGCGGCACCGCCGCCGAACGGGCTGCGGCCGCCGAACAGTTCGGAAAACAGATCATCGGCACCACTGGCGAAATCGAATCCACCGGAGGATTGGCCCCGCGTCGAGCGGGAGAAGGGATCGCCGCCCGGCCGCGCCCCACCGCCGAAGCCGCCGCCAAAGGGCGACGTCGGGTTGCCGTCCGGCCCGATCTCGCCGCGATCGAAACGCTTCTTCTTGTCGGGGTCGGACAGCAGCTCATAGGCGCTGTTGGCTTCCTTGAAGAGCTCGAGCTTTTTGGCATTGTCGGCGTTGCGGTCCGGGTGGTTTTCCTTCGCCAGCTTGCGATAGGCCTTTTTGATGTCGGCATCGCTGGCACCGCGGGCCACGCCCAGAACCTGATAGGGATCGCGCATCGTCATCCTGTCATGTCACATGCCATAGGGAGATGTGCAATTTGTGAGCATAGCACAAGGGGGCGACAGGATGGAAACCCTGCCACCGGCCATGCGTTCCCCATCGCCAGCCCTTGTGAGCGTCGCTATGGGGGCAGCATGACAATCCCTCGCCGTCTTGCCGCACTGCTGCTGCTCGCTCTCGCCTTGCTTCCCGCTCCGGCGCTGGCGTGGAGCGAATATGCCCACCGCCTGACGGCGCGGATTGCATTGGCCAATTTGACGCCGGCGGCGCGTGCCGAAGTGCTGCGCATCCTTGCCAAGGGCGCTGCCGTCGATACGCCGACATGCCGGCTTGAGACTATCGAGGACGCCTCGACCTGGCCTGATTGCGTGCGTTCGATACCCGAACGCTTCGGCTTCAGTTCGTCGTGGCATTATCAGAACATCGATGTCTGCAAGCCCTTCGACGCCACCGCCAACTGCCCCGATGGCAATTGCGTCACCGCGCAGATCCCCAAGCAACTCGCCATCGTCGCGGATCGCAGCGCCAGCCCGGCCGCTCGGGCGCAGGCGCTGGCCTTCTTTGTGCATTTCATGGGTGATATGCACATGCCGCTGCACATCGGCGACAAGCACGACAAGGGCGGTAACGAGGTGCGCGCGGCCTATGGCGCCAAGGCACCGCCTTGGATGAATCTGCACCGAATTTGGGACAATGAACTCGCCGAGCGCGCGCTCACCGAGCCGCCGGCGATCACGCCGCGATCGATTTCGGCCGCCGATCGCCGCGACATGGCGACCGGCGATATCGCCAGCTGGACGCGCGAAAGCTGGGATCTGGCGCGCACCATCGTCTATCCGGAGTTGAAGAACTATCCCGACAGCTGCCCGATCAAGCCCGACGCGCGCGGGCTCGTCGATGCCGCTTATGTCGCCGCAGCCAAAGAGCCACTGCGCCTGCAGGTCGAGCGCGCCGGAGTGCGAATGGCGATGCTTCTCAACGGCGCCTTGGCGCGATAGAACGGCGCAAAGGGGAGCGAGATGGACCTCGACGACGAACGCGAGAGCAGCAACATCGAGGACATGCGCGGCCAGGGCGGCGGCGGCTTTCCGAGCATGGGTGGCGGTGGCGGCCTGCGGCTCGGTGGCGGCGGCATGGGCTGTGGCGGCATTGCCATTCTGATCGTGCTGGCGCTGGTGTTCGGCATCAACCCATTGAGCTTGCTCGGTGGCGGTGGCGGCGGCGGCCAGGTGAGCGCGCCGCAACAGCAGATCGGCCAGCCAAGCGCGCCGCAATCGTCCAGCGATATGGACCGGTTTGTCGCCAAGGTGCTGGCGACGACCGAAGACAGTTGGAGCCGCATCTTCGCGCAGGAAGTCGGTTCGTCATATCGCCCACCCAAGCTGGTGCTGTTTACGGGCCGCGTGCGATCGGGTTGCGGCGCCGCCGAATCGGCGATGGGGCCATTTTATTGCCCGGCCGATCAGAAGGTCTATCTGGATCAAAGCTTCTTTGACGAACTTAGCCGTCGCTTTGGCGCCCCCGGCGATTTCGCCGCCGCCTATGTCATTGCCCATGAAGTCGGCCACCATATCCAGACGCTTCTTGGCATTTCCGACCAGGTTCAACGGGCACAAGCACGTGCCTCCAAGACCCAGGGCAATGCCATCCAGGTGCGGATGGAACTTCAGGCCGATTGCCTCGCCGGCGTCTGGGCGAAGGCCAACGCCGGCAAGCTGGAACCCGGCGATGTCGAGGAAGCGATGCGCGCGGCTTCGGCCATCGGTGACGATACGTTGCAACGCGCTGCGCAGGGCGTTGTCGTGCCCGAAAGCTTCACCCACGGTTCAAGCGCGCAACGTACCAAATGGTTCATGCGCGGCCTGACCGAAGGCACGATTGCAGCGTGCGATACCTTCAACAGCCGGGAAATCTGAGTTGGCTTAACTGTCCTTGCGGTCGATGATGGTCAGCAGGCCCTTTGATGCGCCAGTACCGGCGGCATCAAGCGCAATCGTGAAGGCATCGCCATCATCGGTGGTGCCGGACAGGGTTTCGCCGGTGCGCGTGACGGTCTTCTGCTTGGCATCGAACTGCTGCTGATACCAATCGGCGACAGCAGCGGCATCGGCGGGCGCGGAAAAACTGATCTTCACCACCGCCTGTTTGGTGGTCTTGGCGTCCGATGCATTGACATTGACACCGCGCACCTTGGCGCCGGGATACATCCCGACCCCGTCGATATCGAATTTGCCATTTTCGCCGACCCCTTCGGGCAGATTGACCTTGGCTTCGATGCCGCCGGGCAATTTCAGCTCGAACTTGCCGGTCTCGGTGTCGCCATCGATGGTGATGTCAGTGCTGGATTCGGTTTTGTCGGCATTGCCATCGATGGCGATGCTGACCTTGCTGCCGGTATCGGCCTTTTCGGTTTCAACCTTGCTGTCGCTGCAGGCCGCCAACGCCAACACGGCGGTGGTGGCTAGGCATAGCGCTGATTTCGACATCGAAAGGCTCCTTTGTGTGTTGTCTATATAACACACAAAGGCATGCAGCCGTCAATGTGCCGCCTTGCAGGGTCGCAGGTGCAGGACCGCAACGATGATGCCGCCGAGCAGGACGCCGAAAATGCCGGAGCCGAGGGCGCTCAACAGCCAGGTCACCGTCGGGCCCATTGCGCCCATGCCGGCGCCGGCCGCTTCGGCGAAATGATGGATACTGTGCCCTGGTTCGGCGATGCCGAATTCCTCCATGCCGTGGATGACGATGCCACCGCCCACCCATAGCATCGCCGCGGTGCCGATATAGGCGAGCAGCTTGAGGAAGGGCGGCATGCCCTTGACCAGCAAGCGGCCCAGCCAGCGCAGCGATGGTGAGCCGGTCCGTGCCAGCGCATAACCGGCATCATCGGCCTTCACGATCAACGCGACCGCACCATAAACCAGCGCCGTGATACCAATACCGACCACCGCGAGCACAGCGGCTTGTTCGGCGATGGGCACGTCGCTGACGCTTGCCAGTGTGATCGCCATGATCTCGCCCGACAGGATCATGTCGGTGCGGATGGCGCCGGTGACCATGCGGTCCTCGACGGCGCGCGGGTCTTCGTCGGTCAGATTGTCCGCCGCTTCGTCATGCGGCGTGAAGATTTCATAGAGCTTTTCGGCGCCTTCGAAGCATAGATAGGCGCCGCCGGCCATCAGCAACGGGGTAATCGCCCAGGGTGCCAGCCAGCTAAGCAACAAAGCACCCGGCAACAGGAACACCAGCTTGTTCTTGAGCGAGCCCCGCGCGATCTTGGCAACGATCGGGATTTCGCGATCAGCTGTGAAGCCGTGGACATAGCGCGGCGTGACGGCGGCGTCATCGATGACAACGCCGGCCGCCTTGGCAGACGCCTTGGCTGCGGCCGCAGCCGTGTCGTCAAGCGACGCCGCCGCGACCTTGGCGATCGCTGCCACATCATCAAGCAGCGCGAGGAAACCAGTTGCCACCCAAAAATCCTTGCCGATGACCCGATGGAGCGCAGACGCATTCGTCTGCGAACCTGTCTCAGCTGTAAAGTGCTGTTTGTCGCTGCTTCAATGCATTTTCGTACAAGGTCGCTGCGGCCCTGCGGCGCGAACCGTACGAAGACCCGGCATGCATTTGATGAAGCAACGCTGCTCCAGTGATTGGGTTCAGTCTGCTGGCCGGCGCGCGTACCAGCCGAAGCCGGCAATGACAGCGTAGCACAGCGCGGGAAGCGCCAACGATAGCGCCAGCGAGCCCGAACTGTCGGCCAGAACACCGGTCAACAAGGGAATGACCGCGCCGCCGAAGATGGCGACGTTGATGATGCCGGATCCGTCAGCAGCGCTTGGGCCGAGCTTTTCACACGCCAGCGAAAAGATCGTCGGGAACATGATGGCGTTCATCAAGCCGATGGCCAGCAGGCTATAGCCGGCCACGGTCCCGCTGCTGTTGGCGGACACCAGGATCAGCATGATCGCGCCACAGGCAACGCTGGCCAGTGCCAGCCCCGGGTTGACCTTGCGCAACACCGCCGACCCGATGAAGCGGCCGACCATCGCGCCGCCCCAATACAGGCCGATCAGCTTTCCAGCCGATTCGCCCGACAGGCCCATCACGCTTGATTGCATCAGATAGCTGACGATCAGCGATCCGATCGCCACTTCCGCGCCGACATAGAGAAAGATGCAGAGCGCGCCAAAGCCGAAGCGCGGGCGCTTGAGCAAGGCCAGGCCCGCCATCACGCTGCTGGCTTCATGGCGTTCGCCGCTCAGCCGATTGCGAAACAGCCATACGACACCGGCAACGACCGCGATTGCTGCGGCAAGGGCCAGATAGGCATTGGCGATGACCTGGCTTTCGGCCGCCCGATAGGCATCGAGCGCCGGGCCTGACAACTGGTCGATCGCCACGACACTGGCGCCGCCAAGCAGCAGGACCGCGCCGACGGGCGGGAAAATCGTGGTGCCGAGCGAGTTGAACGCCTGCGCAAAGGTCAAGCGGCTGTGCGATGTCTGCGCCGGGCCAAGTAGCGAAATCAGCGGGTTGGCAACGACTTGCACCACAACAACGCCGCTCGCGAGAACGAACAGTGCGAAGAGGAACAGCGGATAAGAGGCGTTCTGGCTCGCGGGCACGAACAGCAGGCAACCGACCATCATGGTCAGCAGACCCGCAACCGCGCCGCGCATATAGCCGATTTTTTTGACCAGCTGGGCACCGGGGATGCCGATGATGGCATAGGCGGCGAAGAAGCAGAATTGCACCAGCATGGCTTCGGTGAAGCTGAGGGTGAACAGCCCCTTGAGCTTGGGGATGATCACGTCATTCAGCGACGTGATGCCGCCAAAGATGAAGAACAGCGCAAAGACAAAGCCTTGCAGGCCGGGCGCATTAATCGCCGCGCCGTCTGCAGCGCCTGCATCTGTCGGTACTGATGGAGCCAAGGCCATGTCGCTATTCCCCTCCGGTCACATGCGCCCTAGGCGGGGCAAGGCATTGTCATGCCGATGGCCTCTGCCCGCGCGGTGCGCAGTGTCATGACAAAACCCGCAGGCGCTGTCACGCGCAAGGGCGAACCTACGGCGGCAAGATTGGCGCCGGCATCGCGGAAGCAATGCAGCGGAATCCGTGTCTGGATGACCGTGCCGGGCTTTGCGGCGCGAACGATATTGCCCAGATCGATGGTACCGCCGCCAAAGCTCACCTTGATCGGCCCCGGGACGGCCTTGTCGATCCGCCAATCGAGCAACAGGACAAAACTTTCATCGGCCTGCCGTGTCAGATTGACCGGCGGGCCGTCGATCGCAAAAGCGCCCGGGCCATTCCAGGTGAACTGCCGTGCGTCTTCCTGCGCCGAAAGATCGACCGAGCGGGCCACCACCGGCGTATCGAGCCCGAGCCGCCAGGGATCGGGGATCTTGCCGCGCGCGATATAGACATCCTCGCTTGTGGCCGGTGCCAGCTTGACCCGCGGATCCTCGTTCACGGCAATAGCTGCGACGGGGTGCGCGTAATCGAGCCCGAAGCCGGCGGGAAACAGAGGTTTGGTAACGGGCGAGCGCGCATCATCGGGCCAGGCAAAGGGCAGACGACCGGTAAAGTCCATCGCCGGCCGGCCATCGGCGCGGGCGACGAGCACATCGGCAACGCCCGCCCCCTGGCTACCCGGCAGCCACGCCGCGACAAAGGCGTCGGACTGGTTGATCAGCTTGCCGGTGAACATCGGGCGACCCGACAGGAACACGGTGACAACGCGAACGCCCTTGGCCTTCAAGTCGGCGATCAACGTTTCGTCTTCCTTGCCGATCCGGAAGGCGAGTTCCTGCAGGTCACCCTGGAATTCAGCATAGGGGCGCTCACCGAGCACCACCACCGCCACATCAGGTGTTTTGGTGAAGCGCCCGTCGGGCGACAGGCTGGCCGTGCCGCCGGACTGGGTGATCGCTGTGGCAATGGCGCGGCCAATCGTCTGGCCGTTGGGGAAATCGGCAGTGCTGGTATCGGTACCTTGCCAGGTGATCGTCCAGCCACCGGCCTGCATCGCCATGTCATCAGCGCCGGACCCGGCGACCAGCACCGAAGCACCCGGCTTCAACGGCAGGACACCGCCGGCGTTTTTCAACAGAACAAGTGACTTGGCGACGGCTTCACGCGCCACGGCAAGATGCGCCGGTGCGCCCACAGCAGCGGCATCGCCGCGATTGATCATGGCATCATCAAGCAGGCCGAGACGCAGCTTGACGCGCAGGTTCCGCCGCACGGCATCCTCGATCCGCGCTGCGGGAATGGTGCCGTTCCGGGCCTCGCGCAGCGTGTTGGCGTAGAGCTCCTTCCAGCTGTCGGGCGCCATGAACAGATCGAGCCCGGCATTGATGGCGGCCGGGCAATCGGTGGCGGTACAGCCGGGGATCTGGCCATGGCCATTCCAGTCTCCCACCACCAGCCCGGCAAAGCCCATCCGGTCCTTCAACACATCGGTCAACAATGACCGGTTGCCGTGATGCTTGGCACCGTTCCAGGTTGAAAAGCTGGCCATCACGGTCAGCGCCCCGGCGTTGATCGCCGCCGGATAGCCTTGGGCGTGCTTGGCAACCAGTTCCGCTTCGGAGATCGTTGCATCCCCCTGATCCTTGCCATCGGTGGTGCCGCCATCCGCCAGATAATGCTTTGCGGTCGCGGCGACGCGATTCGCCGGCAATGGCTTCCCAGCGACCAGAGTGCCCTGCAGCCCGATCACCATCGCCTTGGCATAGGCGGCGACCAGCGCAGGGTCGGCGGCATAGCCTTCGTAACTCCGACCCCAGCGCAAGTCCTGCGGCACTGCCAAAGTCGGCGCGAAGGTCCAGTCGATACCGGTGCCGGCGACTTCCGCAGCCGTGACCACGCCGATCCGTTCGATCAGCGCGGGGTCATGCGCCGCCCCCAGCCCGATGTTGTGCGGGAACAGCGTTGCCCCCGGAACATTGGAGTGGCCATGGACGGCATCGACGCCGAACAGCACCGGCACCTTTGCCCCGGCCTTGCGCGATGCTTCGCGGAACGACGATACCAGCTTCAGCCACGTCGCGGCCGAGGCGCGTTCGTCGCCATAGGGGCCGCTGTTGCCGCCGGCGAGGATCGAGCCGACCGGATAGCGCATAAGGTCTTCGGGCGTGATGGCCGTGATATCGGCCTGAATAAGCTGACCGACCTTCTGTTCGAGCGTCATCCCCGCCATGATCGCCGAGATGCGCCGCTCGTCGGCCGCGGAGGACAGGCTGGCCGGGCTGCGGGCGGCGGGCCAAGCTGCCGGATTTGCAGTCGATGCTGCCGAAAGTGGCATGGTCGCAGCGGCTGGTGCCGCCGGTTGTGCGCGGCTGATTGCCGACAGGCTGCCTGCTGCCAACACAATTGCCAACCACGCCCGC
>JAAFIT010000060.1 GCA_013298745.1 Sphingomonadales bacterium | reverse complement strand
ATGGCATGGCGCCGATGGTACCGGCCTCACCGCAGCCCTTGACGCCCAAGGGGTTGGTCGGGCTCGGCGTGCCGAGTGTGTCGAAACCGATGGCTGGCGGCATGTCGTCGGCGCGCGGCACGCCATAGTCCATGAAGCTGCCGGTGACGAGCTGGCCATCGTCCGAATAGACGACATCTTCGAGCAGCACCTGGCCCAGGCCTTGCGCGACGCCGCCGTGGATCTGGCCTTCGACGAGCATCGGATTGACCAGCTTGCCGAAGTCATCGACCAGCGAATAGCGCGTCACCGCGACCTTGCCGGTGGCGGGATCAAGGGCGATTTCGGCGACATGGCAGCCGTTGGGGAAGGTCGGCGCCGGCTTGCCGGTGGTGTATTTGCTGCGGCCATCGAGGCCGCCGGGGTGGGCGGCGGCGAGTTCGGCAAGGCTGCGGGTGGCGTTGCTGCCGCGGGCGCGGAACACGCCATCGGCATAATCGACTTCGGCGGCATTCAGATCGGCCTTGGCGAGTTCGATGCCGCGCTCGATCAGCGCATCGGCCGAAGCGAGCACGGCGCCGCCGCCAAACGCCATCGAGCGCGAGCCGCCGGTGCCATGGCCTTCATCGAGTCGATCGGTATTGCCCTGGACGATGCGGATATCGTCCATGTCGATGCCGAGCTTTTCGCTGAGCACCTGGGCATAGGCGGTTTCATGGCCCTGGCCGTTCGATTGGGTGCCGACCGCCATTTCGACAACGCCATCGGCGGCAACGCGGACATCGGCATATTCGTCCGTCCCGCCGCCGCCGGCGATTTCGACATAATAGGCGATGCCGCGGCCAAGGCGGATGCCCTTTTTGGCCGCCGCGGCCTTGCGCGCCGGAAAACCGGCCCAATCGGCCTGCGCCAGCGCCTTGTCGAGCACGGCGGGGAAGTTGCCGATATCGAAGGTCAAACCAATACCATTGTCGTGCGGCAGTTCGGCAGGCGTCAGCAGATTCTTGCGGCGGATGTCATCCACGCCGACGCCGGTTTCGCGCGCCGCGGCTTCGATCAGCCGCTCCATGATATAGGCCGATTCGGGGCGGCCGGCGCCGCGATAGGCATCGACCGGCGCGGTGTTGGTGACAACGCCATGGACGAGATTGTGGATGGTCGGGATGCGATAGACGCCGCCCATGATGCGGCCGCCGGCGACGGTCTGGATCGCCGGGCCATATTGCGCCTGATAGGCGCCGAGATCGGACCAGGTTTCGACTGCCAGCGCGGTGATCAGGCCATTGGCATCAAGGCCGAGCCGGGCCTCGCTGACCATGGCGCGGCCATGGGTATCGGTCTGGAAGGCGTCGCCGCGCTCGCCGGTCCATTTGACCGGGCGGCCGAGGTGCCGGGCGGCATGCAGCACGAGCGGATATTCGGCGTAGATGAAGGTCTTCATGCCGAAGCCGCCGCCGACATCGCCGGTGACGATCTTCACCTTGTCGGGGCTGGTCTTGAGGATCGGCCCGGCCAGCATGGCGCGCATGCCGGCGACGCCCTGGCTGCCAGTCGACAGCGTGAAGATGCCGCTGTCGGCATCATATTCGCCAAGCGCGGCGCGCACTTCCATGCTCGTCGGCGCGATGCGGTTCTGAACGATGCGCAGGCGGGTGACGTGCGCGGAACCAGCGAGCGCGGCGGCGGCCTTGTCGCCATCGCCGACCGCCCAATCGAACAGGCTGTTCGATTTGGCCTCGGGCCAGATCTTCGGCGCGCCATCGGCGAGCGCGGCGTCGAGCGACGCCACCACCGGCAGTTCGGCATAATCGACCTCGATGGCTTCGCTGCCGGCGCGGGCGGCTTCGCGACTGGTGGCGACGACAAAGGCAACGGCATCGCCGACAAAGCGGACCCGGTCGCTGGCCAGCAGGATGCGCGGTGTTTCGAGCGGTGCGGAGAAGGGCACCAGGCAGGGAATCGGGCCATAATCGGCGACGTCTTTGTGGGTGTAAACGGCAACCACGCCCGGCACCGCCAGCGCGGCGCTGGTGTCCAGCCCCAAGATCTCGGCATGGGCGTAGGGTGAGCGCAGGGTGACGCCGAACAGCATCCCGTCGCGTTGCAGATCGTCGGTGAAATTGCCCTTGCCGGTCAGCAACCGGACATCCTCGACACGCTTGACCGACTGGCCTGCCCCGAACTTCATCGCTTCATCTCCCCTAAGCAGGCCATCAGCCCGCTGCGATACTCTGGATAGCGCAATTCATAACCCAAATCCCGCGTCATCTTGCCATTGGCGACGCGGCGGCACTCACCATAAAAGGCGCGGCCCATCGGTGACAATTGCGCCGCTTCGAGCGATTGCAGCGGCGCCGGCTCAACCCCCAGCAGCCGCGCCGCATGGGCCGTGACCGCTTCGCCGGGCGCCGGTTCATCGTCCGACAGATTGTAGATGCCGGGCGCGCCGCGCTGCAGGCTCGCCAGCATCGCGCCGACGATGTCATCGACATGGACCCGCGAGAAGACATGCCCCGGCATGTCGATGCGCGCGACGGGGCCAGCGCGCAGGCGATCGAGCGCACTCCGGCCCGGGCCATAGATGCCGGGCAGGCGGAAAACGCGCGTTTCCGGGTGTAATAATTGCCAGGCCTCGTCGGCCGCCAGCCGGCCCGATCGGCGGCCCTTCAATGGTGAGGCTTCATCGACCCAGGCACCCTGTGCATCGCCATAGACGCCGGTTGACGACAGATAGCCGACCCAGCGCGCCGGGGCGGCAGCGAGGTGCGTTCCGTGCGCCACCAACACCGGATCACTGCCGACTGCTGCGGGCGGCACCGACGACAGGATATGGGTGGCGGCAGCAATCGCGCCGTGAAGCACCGGATCATCGAGCGTCAGCACGCCGGGAGCCGCGCGCGAGCGCACGGCGGTGACAGTGCCGGGGAAGGCGGCGGCAAAACGCGCCGCCGTATAGCCAAGGCCGAGAACGAGCAGATGCATGCTGCAAGACTAGGCGAGCATCGCTGCAATGACGAGTCTTGCGTGACACATGACGGATGTTATATAACGTATGTCATGCCAAGAGTCGTCGATCATGCCGAACGCCGCGCCACGCTCGCCGAGGCGGCGGCGACGTTGATCGCCGACGCCGGGCTCGATGCCGCCGGACTGCGACAGGTGGCGCGTGCCGGGGCGGTGACGACCGGTGCCGTGCTGCATTATTTCGACAGCAAGGAGGCGTTGCTCGATGCCGCTTACGCTGCCGTCATGGCGCGGCTTGCCGTGCGGCAGCAGTCGGGGCCGGCATTGGACGGCCTCGATACCGCGGCGCTCGTCGCGCACATCGCAAGCTTCCTGCCGGTTGATGACAAAGCGCTGCGCGATTGGCGGGTGTGGCTGGCGTTTTCGGCGCGGGCGCTGGTCGATCCGCGCTTCGCCGCCCAGCACCGGGCTGCCTATGCGCGCATCACCGCGGCACTGGCAGCCGACCTTTCAGAGTTGCCCAATGCTGCAGCGCTCGCCGATGCCCTGGTCGCGCTGATCGACGGGCTGGCGATCCGGATCATGCTCGAACCCGGTGATTGGCCGCCGGCGCGCGTCGAAGCTGTTCTGATGACCTTTGTCCGCCTCTAGCAAGGAGCCCTGACCATGGCCGCCACTGTCGCGCACCTGCCCGCCGATACCGATATCGCAACGCTGATGACGGTGCTGCGCCGCGATGGTGCGGTGATCGTCGACAATCTGGTTTCGGCCGCCGAGATGGCGGCGCTGGAGGCCGAGGTCATGCCCTATATCGCGGCGACCCCCACCGGTCGCGATGATTTCACCGGCGATCGCACGACGCGCACCGGGGCGCTGGTGGCGCGATCGCCCGCCACCCGCGCGCTGATTCTCAACCCGCTGATCCGCGCTGCCTGTGACGCGCTGCTGCTGCCGTTTTGCGAGCGGTGGCAGCTTCATCTCACCCAGCTCATCCGCATCATGCCGGGGCAGAAGGCGCAGGTCATCCACCGCGATCGTTGGGCCTGGGGGACGCATCTCGGCCATGTCGAGCCGCAGCTCAACACCATCTGGGCGGTGACCGATTTCACGGAAGAGAATGGCGCCACCCAGGTCGTGCCGGGGTCGCTCGACTGGCCCGATGCACGGGTACCGCAGCCGCACGAGATCGGCCGGGCGACGATGACCCGCGGCTCGGTGCTGATCTATTCGGGCGGGGTGTTCCACGGCGGCGGCGCCAATGTCGGCACCACCGACCGCATCGGGCTCAACCTCACCTACACGCTCGGCTGGCTGCGCCAGGAGGAGAACCAGTATCTGTCGTGCCCGCCCGAAATCGCGCGCACGCTCGATCCGGCGCTGCAGGCGCTGATCGGTTACCAGATGGGCAGCTATGCGCTGGGCTATTACACGCCGCCGCTGCCGCCCGGCATGGGGCCGGAGGTCATCGGTCCCGAACATGCCCTCGGCGTTGGCGATGGCAGTACGGCCATGGGCGACACGGCGCTGCTCGACGCGATCATGGAGAAGACGCGGGCGTAAGGCGTCTATCTCACATCCGGCGCATCGAGATGCTCCGCCTTCCACTGCATGGCGGTGAGGACGCGGGTGTGGCCCGACGGGTGATCGAAGAAGATGATCTCCTCCCATTTGCCCGGCTCGATCTTGCGATATTGCGACAGCTTCATGGCGACGCTGGCAAAGCCGTCCGGCGCGCGGGCGGCGTTGAGGCCGAAAAGGTCGGCCTCCATTTCATGGGTGCGGATAATCGTGTTGGTGACAGGCGTCAGGAACACGCCGATGACAGTCAGGATGATGAAGGCCATAGGCAGGATGGCCGGATCCTCAAGGCTGGTGACGCCCCAGCCCTGGCCCCAGCGGCTCAGCATCCACGGCAGCGCCCGGGCGGCGATCAGGAAACAGAATGCCACGACCAGCGTGAAGGCAATCAGCAGCTTGTAGATGTGGTTGAGGACATAATGGCCGAGCTCGTGACCCATCACCGAGCGCACTTCATCGACCGGCTGCTTCATCAGATTGTCGTTGAGCGCGACCCGGGTGGTGCCGAGCATGCCGGCGACATTGGCCGAAATGCGGTCGGACTGTTTCGAGGCATCGACGAGGAGGACGTCATTGGCCGGCACGCCGTTGGCGCGTGCCATCGACAGCACTGATTGGCGCACCTGGCCATCGGGCAGGGACGTGTATTCGTTGAACAGCGGATCGATGAACACCGGGCTGATCAGCACGATGATGGCAAGGCCCGTCATGGTGATGCCGCTGCCGATCACCCACCAGGCTTTCGGGGCGCGGCGGATGGCGACGTGGATGCCGATGAACAACAGCGAGACGACCAGCGCATCGATCATGACGCCGATGGAATTTTCGCCCAGCCATTCGGGCAGGGTCTGGTTCATCAGGCCGTACTGTTTTTCGCGGAAGAACCCGGTGTAGAGCACCCAGGGCGTCGTGATGATCGCCGTCAGCAGCATATAGGGCAGGGCAAAGAGGAAGCTTTGCAGCCATTTGCGCTTGGTGCGCGCCTGCACCGAGGCCGACAGCCGGCGCGCCCAGCCGAGTTTCAGCGTCGCCCAGGCGGCGAGGATGCCGACAACGGCATCCCACAGGATGATCCAGTAGCCGCCTTCGAAATAGGCGTCGGATTTGGCGCGAGCGGCGCCGTTGAGGGTCGCCATATAGGCCTGGGTGGCAAGTTCGGGGTCAAACGCCATGTCGGGGCTTTCAGTGTGTTGCTATTATAATACGCTAGGGGACATGAACGCGTTTGTCCACCCCGGCGGGCGCGGCGCCTTGGCCTTGGACTTTCGGTGCTGCAACGGGCAAAAGAGACGGATGACCATGCTCGATGCCCGCGCCGTGCCGCACCTCAACGAAGTTCGCCTGGCCGATTATCGCCCGCCGGACTGGCTGGTGCCCGAAGTCGCGCTCGATGTCCGTATGGATACCGACCGCACTATCGTCACCTCGCGGCTTGTCGTCACCCGCAACGGCAACCATCGCCGGCCGCTGCGGCTCGATGGGCAGGATCTCGAAACCCGGCGCATCCTGATCGACGGCGTGGCGGTCGATGCCGTACCGAATGGCGAGGAACTGGTGCTGGCGCTGAATGGCGCGACCGCGACGATCGAGATCGAGGTGGCGATTTCGCCGCGCAGCAACACAAGGCTGATGGGGCTTTATGGTTCCGACACGTTGCTGGTGACGCAGTGCGAGGCCGAAGGCTTTCGCCGCATCACCTGGTTCCCCGATCGGCCCGATGTGCTGTCGCTCTACACGGTGCGGCTGGAGGCGGATGCGGCGAAATACCCGATCCTGCTTTCCAACGGCGATCGCGGTCAGGAGGAAACGCTGCCCGGCGGTCGCCACGCCTTGACGTGGACCGATCCTTGGCCCAAGCCCTGCTATCTGTTCGCCATGGTCGGCGGCCAGCTTTCGGCGCTGCGCGACGAGTTCACCACCATGGACGGCCGCCGCGTCGAACTGGCGATCTGGACCGCAGCAGCGGATGTGCCGCGCTGCGCCCATGCGATGGCGGCGCTGAAAGCCTCGATGGACTGGGACGAGCGCATCTATGGCCGGGCCTATGATCTCGATCAGTTCAACATCGTCGCGGTCAGCGATTTCAACGCCGGTGCGATGGAGAACAAGGGGCTCAACGTCTTCAACTCCAAATACATCCTCGCCGATGCCGAAACCGCGACGGATGCCGATTTCGATGCCGTCGCCGGTGTCGTCGCGCATGAGTATTTCCACAACTGGACCGGCAACCGCGTCACCTGCCGCGACTGGTTCCAGTTGAGTTTGAAGGAAGGCCTGACGGTCTTCCGCGACCAGCAATTCTCCGCCGATCAGGGCAGCGCTGCCGTTCGCCGCATCGACGATGTGCGGGCCTTGCGCGCCGTGCAGTTCCCCGAGGATGCCGGGCCGCACGCCCACCCGATCCGCCCCGATCACTATGTCGAGATCGGCAATTTCTACACCTCGACAATCTACAACAAGGGCGCCGAAGTCATCCGCATGCTGCACACGCTGCTGGGGCCGGAAGGCTTTCGCAAGGGCGCTGATCTGTATTTCGATCGCCATGACGGCCAGGCCGTGACGTGTGAGGACTGGATCGCGGCGATGGAAGCGGCAACCGGGCGTGACCTGACCCAGTTCCGCCGCTGGTACGACCAGGCCGGCACGCCGAAGGTGACGGTGCACACTGCCCGCGCCGGCCGCCAGCTGACGATCAACCTGGCGCAAAGCCTCAGCGCGACCCCCGGCCAGCCGACTAAGGCGCCGGTCCATATGCCGTTCCGGCTGGCGCTGATCGGCGCCACCAGCGGCAAGCGGATCGGGCCGGAGCATCTGGTCGAGCTGAAAGCCCCCGAAACCCGGCTGGTCATCGAGGATCTCGATGAACCCGTGCTGCTGTCGCTCAACCGCGGTTTTTCGGCGCCGGTGACGGTGGAGGCCAAGGCCAGCCGTGCCGATCTCGCCTTTCTCGCCGGGCATGACGATGATCCGTTTGCGCGCTGGGAGGCGATGCAGCGGCTGGCGCTCGATGTGCTGGCAACCGATGATGATCCGGCCGAACTGGTGAATGCTGTTGCCGCGACTCTGGCCGAAGGCGCGGCCGCGCGCCTCGATCCGGCGTTTGTCGGCGAGGCGGTGCTGCTGCCGACTGAAGCCTTTATCGGCGATCAGGCCAGCGTCGTTGATGTCGAGGCGATTCATCGCCGGCGCGAGGCGGCGCGCTTGGCAATTGCAACCGCGCTCGAGCCGCAATGGTGGGAGGCCTGGCATTGGCATTCGGGCACCGGCACGGCGCTCAACGCCGGTGCCAAGGGGGCGCGTCGCCTCGGCAATATCGCGCTCGCATATCTCGTCACGGCGGGCTCGGCCGAAGCGGTTGCCGCGGCGAAGCAGCAATATGACAGCGCCGCGACGATGACCGACCGGATGGGCGCGCTGTCGGCGTTGATCAACACCGACACGCCCGAGCGTGACGCCTGCCTTGCCGATTTCTACACGCGCTTTGAAGACAATGCCGATGTCATCGACAAATGGTTCACCGTCCAGGCCCTGAGCACGCGCGCCGATACGCTCGATCAGGTGCAGGCGCTGTTGCGGCACAAGGATTTCACCTTGTCCAACCCCAACCGGTTGCGCTCGCTGGTGGGGGCGTTCGCCGCCAACCAGCGGCGTTTTCATGCCGCCGACGGGGCAGGGTATCGTCTGCTTGCCGATCAGTTGCTCGCCGTCGATCGCATCAACCCGCAAAGCGCGGCGCGGCTGGCAGTGCCGCTTGGCCGGTGGAAGCGCTTCGATGCGGCGCGTGGCGCGCTGATGCAGGCCGAATTGCAGCGCATCGCCGGCACGGCGGGGGCGAGCAAGGACGTGCTGGAAATGGCGACGCGCGCGCTGGCGTGAAATTGCGGTGATCGCGTCGCCGCTGCCGCTGTTTCATCACCCCGATTATGTCGCGGCGCTGCCGGCCGGGCACAGCTTTCCGATGTCGAAATATGCGCTGGTGCTCGAGGCGCTGGCCGAGGCTGGGCAGGCTGTTGCGATCCACCAGCCCGAGCCGATGGGCGCGCCATGGCTAGAGGCGGTGCACGATCCTGCGTATGTCGCCGCAGTGCTTGCGGCGCGGGTATCGCCCGAGCGCGAGCGGCGCATCGGCTTTCCGGTGACGCTCGAAGTGGCACGGCGCACGCTTGCTGTGGCGGGTGGCACCTATGGCGCGGCATGCCATGCGCTGGAGGCAGGCTTTGCCGCCAATGGCGCCGGCGGCAGCCACCATGCGCTGCCCGATGGCGGCGCCGGCTATTGCGTCACCAACGATCTGGCGATCGCGGCGCAGCGGCTGGTGGCGGAGGGGCGGGTGGGGCGAATCCTCATCGTCGATCTTGATGTCCATCAGGGCGATGGCACCGCGGTGATCTTTGCCGGGCGCGACGATGTGCTGACTTTTTCGATGCATGCGGCCAAGAACTTCCCGGTGCGCAAGGCGCGCAGCTTTCGCGATATCGAACTGCCCGATGGCATGGGGGATGCTGCCTATCTGGCGCTCCTGGAGCAGGAACTTGCACCGCTTCTGGCGATGCAGCCCGATCTGGTGCTGTTTCAGGCGGGCGTCGATCCGCATGGTGACGATCGTCTGGGGCGGCTGGCGTTGAGCGACGCCGGCCTTGCCGCGCGCGATGCGCTGGTGGTGACGGCGTGCCGGCAGCGCGGCATTGCCGTCGCCTCGACGCTCGGCGGTGGCTACGCCGTTGATCGCATGGCGGTGGCGCGGCGCCATGCAGCGGGGCTGGTGGCGCAGTGGCGCGCGGCAGCGCCGTGGCAGCGGTGATGCCGCGGGGGAAAGGCGAAGGCGGCGACGTAATACCGCCAGCAATGCAAAGCCAGCCCGCCCCTCGCATGGACGAAACCCCGCCCGCACCGGTTGTTGTCTCGCCGTTGCCGCTGCTGATGGCGCGGGTGGTTTCGGGCGATGCAGCGGCGTTCGAAGCGCTGGTGCGCACGCTGCAAGGCCCCGGCCTGCGGCTTGCCGATCGCACCCTCAATGATCGCGCCGCCGCCGAAGATGTCGTGCAGCAGGCGTTGACGCGCGTGTGGACGCTGGCCGCCCAGTTCGATCCGACGCGCGGATCCGTCGAAGGCTGGTTCCGCAAGATCGTCGTCAACCTGTGCCTCGATCGGCGGCGCGCCATCCGGCCGGTGGTGCCGATCGAGGCGGTCGCCGAAATGGCGAGCGACGCCCC
>JAAFIT010000006.1 GCA_013298745.1 Sphingomonadales bacterium | reverse complement strand
ACAAGAACCGTGCCTTCTGGATCCTCCAGGGCGGCGGCTGGTTCGCCTATCTGCTGCTGCGGGCGCTGTCGGGTCTCGCCAATTCGATGGGCGTGGCCTTCATCCTGCCGGCGGTCATCGTTACGGCGACCGGCTTCTCGCTCACCCTGCTGATGGCGGCGGCGTACCGGCGGATCATCGTCATGCGGCCGGTCTATGTCTGGACGCTGACACTGATCATCCTCGGCGCGTCATCGGCGCTGTTCTCGGTGCTCGAGGTCTGGGCGCACGCGACCTTCTATCAGCCGGGGTGGCAGCCGCAGGGGATCGAGTTTCTCGGCGCCATCCTGCTCGATTTCTCGGTGCTCGCGGCCTGGACCGGGCTCTATTACGGCATCAATTACTATCTGCTTCTGTCGGAACAGTCCGAACGGATGATCAATGTCGCGGCGCAGGCGAACTCGGCGCAGCTCGAGATGCTGCGCTACCAGCTCAACCCGCATTTCCTGTTCAATACATTGAATTCGATCTCGACTCTGGTGCTGTTGAAACAGACCGATCGCGCCAACGCCATGCTGTCCCGCCTCGCCTCGTTCCTGCGCTACAGCCTGGTTGGCGAGCGCGAGGGGCTGGCGACGGTGGCGCAGGAAGCCGAGGCGCTGAAGCTCTACCTCGATATCGAGCGCACCCGATTTGAAAGCCGGCTGCGCACCCGCTTCGATATCGCGCCCGATGTGATGGAGGCGCGGTTGCCATCGTTGCTGCTGCAACCCATCGTCGAAAATGCCATCAAATATGCGGTGACGCCCAGCGAGGATGGCGCCGATATCCTCGTCGATGCACGCCGCATGGCCGATCGGCTGGTGCTGACGGTCGCCGACACCGGGCCGGGACTGGCTGGTACCGTCAGTTCGAGCGACCCGGCGCCGGCGAGCACACAGGTGGGCCTGGCCAATATCCGCGAGCGGCTGGCGCAGGCCTATGGTGAGGATCATCGCTTCGAATTGGCGGAAAATAGCCCGCAAGGCTTGATCGTGCTGATCGACATTCCATATCAGACCGACGCACCACATGCGGCCATCGGGGGCGATGGCCGCAACGAGACCCGAATGGGGGCACAAAGTGCTGGACCGTCCCTGGTTCAGGCCCATTAGGAACAGATTGCGTCATGCCCATTTCCACCATCCTCGTCGACGACGAACCCCTCGCCATTCAGGGCCTCGAATTGCGGTTGCAGGCCTTTGACGATGTCGAGATCGTCGAGCGCTGCGCCAATGGTCGTGAAGCCATCCGCGCCATCAAGACCCTGAAACCCGATCTGGTGTTTCTCGATATCCAGATGCCGGGCTTTGACGGCTTTTCGGTGGTGTCCGGCCTTGCCGATATCGAGCCGCCGCTGTTTGTCTTCGTCACCGCCTATGGCGAGCACGCGCTCAAGGCGTTTGACGCGCACGCAGTCGATTATCTGATGAAGCCGGTCGATGAAGAGCGTCTGGCCTTGACGATCGAACGGGTCCGCCAGCGGCTCGCCGAGAAGCGCAGCTGCGGTGACAGCGAGCGCTTGAAAGAGATTCTGACTGAAGTGGCGCCGGAATCGATGCCCGATGACCTTGCCACCGAAGCCGACGCGCCGGCGGCCAGCCGCTATGAAAAGGTGCTGAACATCAAGGACCGCGGCCAGATCTTCCGTGTCGACGTCGCCGATATCGAGCGTATCGATGCGGCCGGCGATTACATGTGCATCTACACCGCCGATCAGACGTTGATTCTCAGGGAAACCATGAAGGACCTCGAGCGCCGGCTCGATCCGCGAAAGTTCCAGCGCATCCATCGGTCGACCATCGTCAATCTCGACAATATCAAAAGCGTCAAGCCACACACCAATGGCGAATGTTTCCTGGTGTTGGGCTCAAATACCCAGGTCAAGGTGAGCCGGAGCTATCGCGAGGTCGTGGCCCGGTTTCTTTGAACGACACCGGCGAAAGCAAAGGGATATCGGTCGATTTCGGCCGTGTCGCAACTGGCGAATAGCCCGCTGCGCCGCACGATGCCAGGCTGTACGTCCGAGGACGCGGCGTTGCGATGCCCGGGTGATCCAGCAGACGCACCAACCGGCGGAAAAGGGCGGATCAGGACAAGCTGGATCGCGCCATATCCAGAGCTGTCCCAACGATTATCGATTGGTCGACCAATGCTCTGACGCCCAATTCCGGGCGAGCTGCAGCAACCATCAAGTCGTTTCGCGGCTTCATCCATAGTTGGCCATCGAGTGAAATCAGAAATATTTTCCAATCCCAGTTTCAACTGGTGCGCTAAGGCGCAATATAATTTTACTGTTGAATTATGGTTTCAGAACACTGACGATTAGACATAATATACCAACGCAAATGTGAAAAATTGGAGACTCGTTTTAGATTCGGGCGCGCGGACCGATTCGGGTTCAGCAGGACGAGACGCTTTGATACTGCAGGCGCAATTGATTGGTGCGGTGCGGTAAACAGGCGAATTTGCGCAGTTAGCTTTTCGTTAACTAAATTTGTAAAGCCAGGTTTACAAACGGCATTGCGTCTCGGAAGGAATTTCCCGGATTTCGGGGATTCCTTGAGTTGGCATGATTCCTGCATGGCTGGAAGCGAAGAGTAATCGCTTTCACGAAGGATCAATCAGATGCGCAAGTCAGTTCTCGTTCTCGCCGCCGTCGCTTCGGTCTCGGCCGCAACCTCGGCGCAGGCCGCGATCAACCTGCTCAACAACCCGAGCTTTGAAGTCGGCACGAGCCCGGCCGGTTCGACCGCGCTTTCGGCTGGTGACACCACGACGATCACCGGTTGGCGGGTGCTCGGCGCCGGTGTCAGCTATGTCGACAACACGGTCTGGGATGCCGCCAACGGTTCGCGCAGCATCGAACTGACCTCGAAGAACGGTGGCGTTTCGCAGCGCGTGTTTGGCTTCACGCAGGGCAAGGCCTATGTCCTGAAGTTCAACGTGTCGGCCAACCCGGCTAACACCGCACAGGGTCCGACGAAGGTCAACTACCTGGTGTCGGTGTCCGGCGGTTTCGCCGAACAGGATTTCTACACCTTCATTCCCGGTACCAACGCTCCCAACAACATGGCGTATGTCACTGAAACATACACCTTTGTTGCCAGCAAGCCGTATCAGGACCTTCAGTTCCGTGCGAGCGGCAACAACGGCGCCTTTGGTCCGGTCATCGACAGCGTCAGCGTCAGCATGATCCCGGAAGCATCGACCTGGGCGATGCTCGTGGCCGGCTTCGGTCTGGTCGGCGTCGCTTCGCGCCGCCGCAAGCGCACCGCCGTCGCCGCCTGAGCCTTTGCTCCGGTAAAATGATCAGGCCCGGGGGCAACCCCGGGCCTTTTTCATGCGTGAAATCCGTGCTGCACCAGCCATGTGGTGACGATGCCCGCCGCTTCGGCAAGCTTGTCGGGTTGGCCAGCGTAATAATGGGTCGCGCCCTTGACGACATGCAGGCGGCGATCGGTTTGCGCCACGCAATCATACAGCCGCTCGGTGTCACTAAGCTTGCCATAGACGATAGAGGCCTCCTTCAGCGGGCCAACTTTCGCGAGAACAGGCGCGCCAGCGCTCACCATTTTTTGCAAGCTGCCATGGCGTCCGACCTGGCGGTGACCAGGCACATGCAGACTTCGGCCGAAGGGGCGGTTCCGGACCGTCCGCCTTGTAGCGGATCCCGGCCGGATTGCCCCGCGTTAGATCAGCTATGCCGGTGATCGGCGGTGCAGGTCATGGGCCGCCAACTCTGCCGAGGTGAACCGCAGCAATAGCAGATTCGTCGTGCTGATTACTTCATAGTGAAGGGCAGTTTTGTTATAGAAATATTCGATCAAATCGATATTTTTTCATGTTCAGATTGTTACTTAGATTTTTATTTTGACTGAAGAGTTCGCCATATGAGCGATAACACTTAATATGCCGATAGATATAACTCAAATGCCGGCCTCGATATAGATTCGGCCGCATGTGCCGATTCGGCTTAAGCTGGTCAGGACTCTCCTGCAGCTGCAAATGCACTGATTGATGTTGGGCAGGGCGTTGACGGAACTAGCGGCATTTACCTTTTGTTTACTCTCTTTGTAAAGCCAGGTTTACAAACGGCATTGCGTCTCGGAAGGAATTTCCCGGATTTCGGGGATTCCTTGAGTTGGCATGATTCCTGCATGGCTGGAAGCGAAGAGTAATCGCTTTCACGAAGGATCAATCAGATGCGCAAGTCAGTTCTCGTTCTCGCCGCCGTCGCTTCGGTCTCGGCCGCAACCTCGGCGCAGGCCGCGATCAACCTGCTCAACAACCCGAGCTTTGAAGTCGGCACGAGCCCGGCCGGTTCGACCGCGCTTTCGGCTGGTGACACCACGACGATCACCGGTTGGCGGGTGCTCGGCGCCGGTGTCAGCTATGTCGACAACACGGTCTGGGATGCCGCCAACGGTTCGCGCAGCATCGAACTGACCTCGAAGAACGGTGGCGTTTCGCAGCGCGTGTTTGGCTTCACGCAGGGCAAGGCCTATGTCCTGAAGTTCAACGTGTCGGCCAACCCGGCTAACACCGCACAGGGTCCGACGAAGGTCAACTACCTGGTGTCGGTGTCCGGCGGTTTCGCCGAACAGGATTTCTACACCTTCATTCCCGGTACCAACGCTCCCAACAACATGGCGTATGTCACTGAAACATACACCTTTGTTGCCAGCAAGCCGTATCAGGACCTTCAGTTCCGTGCGAGCGGCAACAACGGCGCCTTTGGTCCGGTCATCGACAGCGTCAGCGTCAGCATGATCCCGGAAGCATCGACCTGGGCGATGCTCGTGGCCGGCTTCGGTCTGGTCGGCGTCGCTTCGCGCCGCCGCAAGCGCACCGCCGTCGCCGCCTGAGCCTTTGCTCCGGTAAAATGATCAGGCCCGGGGGCAACCCCGGGCCTTTTTCATGCGTGAAATCCGTGCTGCACCAGCCATGTGGTGACGATGCCCGCCGCTTCGGCAAGCTTGTCGGGTTGGCCAGCGTAATAATGGGTCGCGCCCTTGACGACATGCAGGCGGCGATCGGTTTGCGCCACGCAATCATACAGCCGCTCGGTGTCATGTGGTGACGATGCCCGCCGCTTCGGCAAGCTTGTCGGGTTGGCCAGCGTAATAATGGGTCGCGCCCTTGACGACATGCAGGCGGCGATCGGTTTGCGCCACGCAATCATACAGCCGCTCGGTGTGGCTCGGCGTGCAGGCATCATCGGCGCTGTTGCCGATGACCAACACCGGCACGGCAATCCGTGGCCCACAGGCAATGCCATCGGCTTTGGATTTGCGGCTCCACTGGCTCAGCCATGATCTGAGCGTCGAGAACCGTCCCAGCCCGCCGGGGGAATCGTTGATCAACCGCGGGTCGCCAAGATAGCAGCGGCCCGGCACTCGATCATTCGCATCGACAGCCGGATCGAGCCAGCGTGGATCAGCCATCGTGCCATGGACGATAAAGGCGCGCTCGGCGTGAGGACCTTCGCGATGGCGCAACGCTATCAGCGTTGTTTCGGTCCATTCCGTAATGCGGTCCGACCGTGCGATCTGGCGAGCACGGAACTCGGCGAGGAAGTCGGTCGAATAGGGCGGCTGCGCGCAAGCGGGATCGTAGAGGTTCCACGCCGGATCGCGCCGCGTCGGATCGGCTTCGTCGACGATCGATGGGTCGAGCCATTCTGTGAGCGTATGCGCCCTGCTGACATGCGCTGCCAGCAGCATCACGCCATCGGCCCGCGGCAGGGTCGTGCGGGTCAGATCGGGCGGGTCGCCTGCTGGCGTTGCCGTTACTTGCGGGTCGTTGGCTTCAGCCTGGTAGAATAGCGCGAGGCTGCCGCCGCCCGACCAGCCGCCAAGAATGACGCGGGCATAGCCGAGCTTGTTGCGGCAGTGCTCGACCCATTTTCCCAGATCGATGACGACCTTCTCCATGATCAAGGCATTGTCGTTGTTCGGGTAACGCGACACCGCCGTCAGCACATGCACACCCGTCGCGGCCAGGGCGCCGGGGAGCGGCAGATAATGCATGATGCCCATCGGGTGCATGAAGATGACGATGGTGTCCGAAGCTGTCTCGGGCTTCAGATGATGCGCCTGCAACACCACCAGCCCATCAATGCCGCCATAGCTGTCGCGCACCCCGACAGGCTCCTGAAAGCCGATGACCAGCGGGATGCGAACGAAGCCGCTCAACGGCTTGCTGCCTGCTTCTTGACGGTCCAGCCGGCGATGATGGCGCGGGCGTGACTGGCCTCCTCGGCCATGATGGCGTCGTGCGTCGGTACCCGCGTGGTGATTTCCAGCGGCAGGCCGTTGGGGTCGCTGAAATAGACCGATTTGACAAAGCCGTGGTCGATCGGCCCGAAGCACGGCACGCCCGTCGCATTGAGCTTGTCCTGCCAGGCTTTCAGCGCCGCCTCGTCTGCGGCTTCAAAGGCGACATGGCGATCAAAACCATGGACGAGATCGAAGCTGTTCGGTGCTGCCGATGCAGGCGCATCGAAAAAGGCGATGTAATTGCCGTCGCCTAGTTTGAAAAAGATATGGACAAAGGGGTTCTTGCGCCCGGATCCCGGCTCGCGCTCTTCCTCCAGCGCGGCGGCGAGCGGCAACCCCAGCACATCCTCGTAAAAGGCACGTGTCTCCTCGGCGTCACGGCAGCGATAGGCACTGTGGTGGATGCCGCGCAACAGGGCGGTGGTCATCGGTCGAACTCCCCTCGTCTTGCCCCCAGTCTGGCACAATTCGACAAATGAGGAAGCTAGACAATTCGGGCGGCCCGAGAGGCTTCAGCCGCCGGAGGTTTCTACATCGCCGTCAGATCACTCACGACAGGAGCTGCTGCTTCGCGTGCCAGCGCCGCCTGAAAGCCGGGCCGCGCCGTCATCGTGGCCAGCCATTCGGCCAGCCGGGGTGGGAGCCGGTCCGACAGGCCGATCCGGGTCGACAGATACAGCGAATAGGCAATGGCGATATCGGCAGCGGTGAAGCGCCCGGCACACAGGAAATCGCGATTATCGAGGCGCGCTGCGACCTTGGCAAGGCGGGCGACATACCAGTCGGCGTAAAGGTCGCCGGCGGTTTCGAGGCCGCGGTGCGGTTCGAACAGCCGATACCGCATGTAAACGGTTTGCGGAAAGGTCAGCGTCGCATCGGCGTGGTGGAGGAAATCGAGATACCAGCCGTAATCGGCTTCATCGGGGGTGACGGCGAGCGACGAGCCGGTGGCGAGATATTGCGCGATCGCGACGCTTTCGGTCATCCGCGTGTCGCGTTCGACGAACAGCGGAATGGTGCCCAGCGGGTTGGCGGATAACCAGCCTGTCACCTTCTTGCGCGGCGGGAATGGCATGACGACCAGTTCGCAATCGAGCCCGCGTTCCTCAACCGTCCACAAGGCGCGCAGGCTGCGCGCACCGACGCAATGGTAAAGCTTCATGCGTGCCTCGCGGTGAGGAAGTAGTTGATGCCGGTGTCGCCGCCGATCTGGAACCCCTTGGCGGGGGACCAGCCGAGGCCATGTGTCGCCATCACGGCAAGGCCGGCGTTGACCAAGCTTTCCGAAAGCTCGGGCGGTGTCATGAAGCGGTTCCAGTCATGTGCACCGCGCGGGATCTGCCGAGTGATCATCTCGGCGCCGGCGATCAGTACGGCCCAGGATGCGGCGGTGCGATTGGGGGTGGACAGGATGGCGAGCCCGCCCGGCGCCAGCAGCGCTGCGAGCGCCGCAAAGAAGCTGTCGCGGTCCGCGACATGCTCGACGACTTCGAGGCAGGTGATGATGTCAAAGCGCGCGCCGGTGGCCGCCAATGCTTCGACCGAGGTCGCGTGATAGGCGATGTCCAATCCGCCAGCTGTGGCATGGGCGGCAGCGGCGGCAATGTTTTCGGGGGCCGCGTCGATGCCGGTCGCAGTGGCGCCCATACGCGCCAGCGGTTCGGTCATCAGACCGGCGCCGCAGCCGATATCAAGCGCTGTCAGTCCGGCAAGCGGGCGGCGGGTCTTTGCCGAAAGCCCGAAATGCGCCACTGCGGCGTCGCGGATCAGTGCGCTGCGCACCGGCGTGATACGATGCAGCATCGCCGAGCTGCCGGTGGGATTCCACCAATCTTCCGCCAGCTTGCCGAAGAATTCGGCTTCATTGGCGGCGATACTGGGGGCGGGTGGCGCGGGTGCCGTGGTGCTGGCCATTGAATTCCTGTCGGTGGGACAAGCCCACCTTGCTTGCCAAGGGGGTGAGTCATTCCTATCAGACGCGGGACCGGCCCCCAAGCATTTCGCTGTCACAGGCCGTTTCGCAGAGGAGCGCTGCCCCGCAATGGCCCGTATCGTGATGAAATTCGGCGGCACGTCGATGGCCGGAACCGAACGCATTCGCGGGGTCGCAGCGCGCGTCAAACGCGAGATCGCGGCCGGCAACGAAGTGGCGGTGGTCGTTTCGGCCATGGCGGGCGAGACTGATCGCCTGGTCGGCTTTTGCCGCGAGGCGTCGCCGCTGGCCGATCCGCGTGAATATGATGTCGTCGTGGCCGCTGGCGAACAGGTAACGGCCGGCTTGCTGGCGATTGCCTTGCAGGCGGCTGGCGTGCCGGCGCGGTCCTGGCTTGGCTGGCAGTTGCCGATCCATTCGTCGGACGCGCACAGCGTCGCGCGCATTGAAGGCATTGAAACCGAATCGGTGCTGGCAGCGATGGCCAAGGGCGAAGTCGCTGTGGTGCCGGGCTTTCAGGGCGTGACCGATGACAATCGTGTCACCACGCTGGGACGCGGTGGTTCGGATACCAGTGCCGTGGCATTGGCAGCGGCGCTCAAGGCTGATCGCTGCGACATCTACACCGATGTCGATGGCGTCTACACCACCGATCCGCGTATCGTACCGCGGGCGAGGAAGCTCGAACGCATCACCTATGAAGAAATGCTCGAACTTGCGTCGGTTGGTGCCAAGGTGCTGCAAACCCGCTCGGTCGAGCTGGCGATGAAGGAAAAGGTCAAGGTTCAGGTGCTATCGAGCTTTACCGATGCGCCTGGCACCATGGTTGTTGACGAGGATGAAGACATGGAACGCGAACTGATTGCCGGTGTCGCCTATGACAAGAACGAAGCCAAGGTGACGCTGGTCGGCGTCCCCGACGTGCCGGGGGTTGTCGCGGCGATCTTCGGCCCCTTGGCCGATGCCAATATCAACGTCGACATGATCGTCCAGAATATTGCCAAGGGCGAGGGTGCCACCGACGTGACCTTCAC
The DNA here is from genome assembly GCA_013298745.1 of Sphingomonadales bacterium. Classification (GTDB taxonomy): domain Bacteria; phylum Pseudomonadota; class Alphaproteobacteria; order Sphingomonadales; family Sphingomonadaceae; genus Sandarakinorhabdus. The sequence goes on along the minus strand of JAAFIT010000006.1, from coordinate 9,353 downwards.
CGTGCCGCGCACCCAGTTGCCGCGGTCGCTCGATGTGCTTGAGAAGGCGCACGACACGATTCGCTATGCCAAGGTGATGTCCGATGCGGCGGTCGCCAAGGTTTCGGTCGTCGGTGTCGGCATGAAGAGTCATGCCGGGGTCGCGGTGACGATGTTCCGCGCCTTGGCCGATAGGGGTATCAATATTCAGGCGATCACTACCTCTGAAATCAAGGTCAGCGTGCTGATCGCTGAGGAGTATGTCGAACTGGCAGTGCGCGTGCTGCACACCGCTTATGGCCTAGATGCGCCCGACGGCGTTGCCGCATGACCCGGCTTGACCAACTGTCGGCGCGCGGTCGCGACTTCCTCGGGACCCGCCATGCCATCATGGCCGGCGCGATGACCTGGGTGTCCGAACGCCACCTCGTCAGCGCCATTTCCAATGCCGGCGGCTTTGGTGTGATCGCCTGCGGCTCGATGACACCCGAACTTCTCGATGCCGAGATCGCTGCGACCAAGGCGCTGACCGACAAGCCGTTCGGCGTCAACCTGATCACCCTGCACCCGGCGATGCTGGAACTGATTGCCGTCTGTGCCAAGCACAAGGTTAGCCATATTGTCCTCGCCGGCGGCCTGCCCTCGGGCGCCGCGATTGAAGCGATCAAGGCGGCGGGTGCCAAGTTGATGTGCTTTGCGCCCACGGCAGCGCTCGCGAAGAAGCTGGTGCGCTCGGGTGTCGATGCCATTGTCATCGAAGGCTCCGAAGCCGGCGGCCATATCGGCCCGGTGTCGCTCGGCGTGCTGGCGCAGGAAATTCTACCAGTCATCACCGACGTGCCGGTGTTCGTTGCCGGTGGCATCGGTCGCGGCGCGGCGATTGCCGCCTGGCTTGAAATGGGCGCGTCCGGCGTCCAGCTCGGCACGCGATTCGCAGCCTCGTCCGATAGCGTTGCACATCCCAATTTCAAGAAAGCTTTTTTCCGAGCCTCGGCGCGCGATGCGGTGGCAAGCGTGCAAATCGATCCGCGTCTGCCGGTGATTCCGGTGCGCGCCTTGAAGAACGCCGGAACCGAAGCCTTTACCGCCAAGCAGCGTGAAGTCGCCGCCGCCGTTGATCGCGGCGAGATGGATCTGGCCGCCGGGCAATTGGCGATCGAGCACTATTGGGCCGGCGCCTTGCGCCGCGCTGTCGTTGATGGCGATGTCGAGAACGGCAGCGTCATGGCAGGCCAGTCGGTGGGCATGGTGACGACGGAACAGAGCGCCGCCGACATTATTGCAGAACTGGTTGCCGAGGCCGAAGCCGCCCTTTCGTCGCGCACATTTGAATCGGCCGCCTGATGGCCGCTGTCAGCGCCGCCCGAGAGATCCTGCGTCGCCTTCACGAGGTGATGGCAGCCAGGACCGGCGCTGAAGCCAAGCTGGGACAGGTGGTGCGGATCGTCTCCGAACTGCTGTCGAGCGAGGTTGCGTCGATCTATCTCCTGCGCGATGGCATGCTCGAACTGTTTGCCACCCAAGGCCTGGCGCAATCGGCAGTGCATGTGACGCGCTTGAGCATGGGGCAGGGGCTTGTCGGTACGATTGCTGCGACCCGCGAGCCTTTGAATCTCGCTGAAGCCAAGGAGCATCCGGACTTCGCGTATCGCCCGGAAACCGGTGAGGATGATTATCACAGCTTTGCCGGTGTGCCGATCGTGCGACGCGAAGCGGCGATCGGTGTGCTCGGCGTGCAGCACCGCGAGCCGCGCGAATATGACGAGGTCGAGATCGAGGCGCTGCAGACTGTCGCCATGGTCCTGTCGGAACTCATCCACGGCGCCGGGCTGGTCGATGACGCCCAGGCGGCGCGCGCACGCGCGGCAAGCAGCGGTCCGATGCGGCTCGCCGGCTTGAAGCTTGTCGACGGTTTGGGGCGCGGCACCGCCGTCTTCCACCAGCCGCGCGTCATCGTTGAACACACCGTGTCGGACGATATCGAGGGTGAGCGGCTGCGCGTCTATTCGGCCTTCACGCGCATGCGCGAGCAGATCGACACGATGATGGGCCAGGCCGAATTTGCCGGCGGCGGCGATCATCACGAGGTTCTCGATACCTACAAGATGTTCGCCTATGACGAAGGCTGGTCGCGGCGCATCAACGAGGCGATCGATACCGGCCTGACCGCCGAAGCCGCGATCGAGCGGGTGCAGGCGCGGACCCGGGCGCGGATGCGCTCGATCGACGATCCCTATTTGCGGGAGCGGCTGACCGATCTTGATGATCTCAGCAATCGCCTGCTCCGGATCGTGTCCGGTCAATTGGGGACCGCGGCCAAATCCGGGTTGCGCGGCGATACCATTCTGATCGCCCGCAATCTCGGGCCGGCCGAACTGCTTGAGTATGACAAACGCTATCTGAAGGGCGTTGTCCTCGAAGAAGGCAGTCTGACGGCGCATGTCATCATCGTTGCACGCGCCATGGGGGTGCCGGTGCTCGGCCGGGTCCATGATCTGTTCGCGCAGGTCTCGGATGGCGACGAACTCATCGTCGATGCCGGCAATGGCGCGCTGTTGGTCAGGCCGCAGGCCGCGATGATTGCCTCCTACGAGGCGATGCGGGTCGTGAAGGCACGTCAGGCCGAAAAGTTCGCGGCAGTGAAGGATCTCCCGGCGATCAGCCGTGATGGTCGGCGCATCATGGTACAGATGAATGCGGGGCTCGCCGACGATGCCCAGGCCCTCGATCTGACCGGCGCCGATGGCATCGGCCTGTTCCGTACCGAATTCCAGTTTCTGGTATCGGCCACCCTGCCGCGGCGCGAGCGGCAGCAGGCCCTGTATCGCACAGTGCTCGACGCTGCGGGTGCCAGGCCCGTGGTGTTCCGCACCGTCGATATCGGCGGCGACAAGGCGGTCCCCTATCTGCAAGGCGATGGCGAGGGCGAAGAAAACCCGGCGATGGGTTGGCGGGCCTTGCGCCTCGCCCTCGGTCGCGCCGGGCTGATGAAGGTGCAAGCGCGGGCCTTGCTTGAAGGCGCTGCCGGGCGAACACTCAATGTCATGTTCCCGATGGTCAGTGAGCCCTGGGAGTTTGTCGAGGCCAAGGCGCTGGTCGAGGGCCAGCGCAAATTGTTGGCGCGGCAGGGCCATGCGTTGCCGGAAACCGTTCGCTATGGCGCGATGATCGAGGTGCCGGCGCTGATCGAGACGCTCGATACCTTGCTTCCGCTCACCGATTTCGTCTCGGTCGGCACCAACGACCTGACGCAGTTCCTGTTCGCCGCTGATCGCGCCAACCCGCGGCTGGCCGATCGTTATGATTGGCTGTCCCCGGCCATTCTGCGCGTGCTGCGTCGTATCGTGCGTGCTGCCGACGCGGCGGGGGTGCCGGTAACGGTTTGCGGGGAAATGGGCGGCCGACCGTTGGAAGCGCTGGCGTTGCTGTCACTGGGTGTCGAGAGCCTGTCGATCACGCCGGCGGGCGTCGGCCCGATCAAGGCGATGGTCCGTTCGGCCGATCTGGCGTCGCTGCGCGAAGCCATGTCCGGTTGGCTTGATGCGCCGGGGGTGAATGTCCGTAAGGCCCTGTCGCGCGCCGCAGCCGAACAGGGTGTCGAACTCGCCTGACGCGGCTTACCAGTGCCCGAATGGCAGGATCGCTGCATAGGGCGGCAGCGCGGCATGGTCGCCGCGGTCACGCAGGCGATAGGCGTCGGCGACGATACAGGCCTGTTGCTCGATGCCATAGTCGGCAAAGGCCTTTCCGGGCTCCAGCCGGTAATTGTAGCGCGCCAGCGGCGGCCGCGCGACGATCAGGTTGCGGCCGCTCTGGTGCTGCCAGACATGCACCATTTCATGGACGAAATGCGCCCGGCCATTGATTGCCTCGGCGGCATAATCCGCGCTCCAGGTGAAACCATTGGGATGGCACCAGATATGGCCATCGGGTGCCATCGTCACCCACCAGGGGTGAAACATCCAGAACTTGCGGCGCCGCACTGTGGCACGCGACGGATCGAGTGCATCGCCGAAAACCGCGGCTGCGATGGCGATTTCGCCGGCAGTCAGCGGCCGGTCGGTGTCAATGCTGGCCATGCATCGCATGAGGATTGGCCGGTGCGGCATCGGATGGTGCACGGACGTCGGCGGTCGTGGTCAGCGTAGCGCCGCTGCGAAACTTGAGCGTCAGTGGCAGCGTCTTTGGCGCGCCGGACATCCCGAAAATCATCAGATGGTTACCGCCAGGTGCAAAACCGACAGTTGCGCCGGCCGGGACTGGCACGCTGTCGAGCTTGGCCATCTTCATGACACCGCCATCCATCGACATGCTGTGCATTTCGACGCGCACGCCGGGCGCGGTGACCTCGACAAGCGTGTCAGGCTGGCCGCCACCCTTGATGGTCAGATAGCCTGCCGCCGGGCGACCGGGCACAGCCGCGGCACGCACCCAGGCATTGCTGGCTACGGCCGACGTCTGGTCCCATGCTTCCTTGACCGGCGGCGGCGCTGCAAGCGTCGGTGCGGCAATCAACAGGACAAGTGCTGCGGCGCGAAGCAACATCGGCGAAAACTCCTTGAACGATTGTTGCCATATAGGCGCATGACAGCCTGCTGTCATCGCACAGGTGACGCCCGCGATGCGTTCGTCTAGACGCGAACCATGACGCTGCGTATCGCCACCTGGAACATCAATTCGGTGCGGTTCCGCCTCGACATTGTCGAACGGTTCCTGCGCGATCACGCGCCCGATATCCTGTGCCTGCAGGAAACCAAGGTCATCGACGGCGACTTTCCGCATGCCATGTTTGAAGAGCTTGGCTATCGCCACCGTCTGCTCAACGGCCAGCGAATGCACCATGGCGTCGCCACGCTGTCGCGGATCCCGCTGACCGAGGATCGCCGCCACGACTGGCAGGACAATGGCGAGGCCCGCCATATCGGGGCGAGATTGCCCAACGGACTGCTGGTCGAAAATGTCTATGTCCCGGCCGGAGGCGATGTTCCCGATGCCGATGTGAATCCCAAGTTCGGGCAGAAGCTGGCGTTCCTCGAGCGCATGACTCGCTGGTCCGAAGCGCTACGCGAAGACACGGTGATTGTCGGCGATTTCAACGTCGCGCCGCTCGAATGCGATGTCTGGAGCCACAAGGCGCTGCTCGACGTCGTCAGCCATACCCCGATCGAGATCGAAGCCCTGGCGCGCTTGCAGGCAGCGCATGACTGGGTCGATCTCGGGCGCCATTTCGTGCCGCCGCCAACACCTTTCTACACCTGGTGGAGCTATCGCGCTGCCGATTGGAAGGCATCCGATCGCGGTCGTCGGCTCGATCATGTCTGGGCCAGCCCGGCGGTGGCGCAAACGGCAACCCGGTTCGAGGTCATTCGCGATGCGCGGGACTGGGGAAAGCCGTCTGACCATGTACCGCAGATCGCGACCTTCAATCTATGATCGACGCCGCAATCCACGCTGAAGCCGCGATCGATGCGCTGCGCCGCGGCCGCGTGGTTGGCATTTCCGGCGAAGGCGGCGGGCTGGCGGTGCTGTCGGCCGAGCTCGCAGATATCGCGTCGCTCGCCAATCTTGAGGCCAATCATCGTGCCGGCCTGATCATCACCGCGCGCCGCGCCGCCGTATTGACGCTGGCGAACCAGCGGGCAGCGGCGGCGGCCGACCCCGAACCGGTCTGGGTCGAACGGCCGGAATGGCTTGATCTTGCCGCCAGCCGCGCCGTTGCCGATCCGGTGCTCGATCTGGCGACGCCGATGAAGGGGCCGTTCACGACACGGTGGCTGGGCGTCGATCGCGTTGCCGCCCAGGCCGCGATTGCCCTTGCCAAACATGCAGCGCTGCTGCCCGCTGTTTATGCCGTTCCCATCACTGCCGCGACGCCGGTGGTGACGGCGACAGCGGATGCCGTGCTGGCGCTGCCGGCAGCGGCGGCGACGGTGCGCCTCTCCAGCCGGGCGCGGTTGCCGCTGGCGCTGGCGCCCGATACCCAAGTCGTTGCCTTTCGCCCCGCCGACGGCGGCCCTGAGCATCTGGCGCTGGTGATCGGCGATCCCAATCCGGTGCAACCGGTACTCGTCCGCCTGCATTCGGCGTGCCTCACTGGTGATGTGCTTGGCAGCCTCAAATGTGATTGCGGGCCGCAGTTGCACGCAGCGCTTGCCGCCATCGCCGCCAATCCTGGCGGCGGCATCCTGCTCTATCTGCAACAGGAAGGCCGTGGCATCGGCCTCATCAACAAGCTGCGCGCCTATGCCTTGCAGGATCAGGGCTTCGATACCGTCGATGCCAATACCCGCCTTGGCTTTGAACCCGACGAGCGCGATTTCACATTGGCGGCGGCGATGCTGGCACAACTCGGTGTCGGCCAGGTGTCGCTGTTGACCAACAATCCGCTGAAGGTGGCAGGGCTGGCTGCGCATGGTCTGGCGGTGACGCGCGTTGCCCACAGCATGGCGCCCAACCCGCACAACAGCGGCTATCTCGATACCAAGCGCGACCGTCAGGGGCATCTGCTGTGACGATCGTCGCCGCGGTCGGCGCCGGCACGCTGACCGGGTTTGGCGAGACCGTGGCAGCCAGCTTCGGTCGCGGCGGGGCCATTGCCGCTGCCGACAAGCGTGAAGGCGATGGTGCAACGCCGCTGGGCATCTGGCCGGTTCGTGCCGCTCTGCTGCGTCCGGATCGCATGGCGGCGCCGCACACACGCCTACCCTGGCGCTGGCTGCGCCCCCATGATGGCTGGTCGGATGGTGTTGCCGATCCTGCCTATAACCGCCCGGTGTCGCACCCCCATGGCTTCAGCGCCGAGCGGTTGTGGCGCGATGACCATGCCTATGACATCATCGTGGTGCTCGGCCACAACGACAGCCCGCCGCAGCCGCCGCTGGGCAGCGCGATCTTCCTCCATTGCACCCAGCCCGATCGGCGGCCGACCGAAGGCTGTGTGGCGATCGAACGGTTGCAGCTGTCCGCATGGCTCGATCAGTTGAAGCCTGGTGACACGGTGAGGATTGAACCATGACTCTTCGGTACCTGTGGCCGCTGCTCTTGCTCGCCGCCTGCTCGCCCGAGGTGCCGCCCAAGCCGGTCGCGCCCAAGACGACTGTCAAGGCACCTGACCCTGATGCGCTGCCGGTCTATCGCGTCGCAGTTGCCCCCGGCGGCCTGTTGCTGACCGATCCCCGCGGCGGTGCAGCCAAGCCAGCCGATTTCGGGCTGCGCCAATCGTTGCTGATCGCCATTCTTGCCCGTTCGTTCGGCGCGGCCGACGAACGGCATGACAACACTTGCGCCATGGATTTTGCGCGTTGGTCGAACGGTTTGACGCTTTGGTTTGACGCTGGCGATTTCGTTGGCTGGTCGGTGAAGGAGCCAACGTCGGCAATAGGTACCGCCCCGGGGCTGGAGCGCCGCGCGCCGATGACGGGCGGCCGCGCCTGCGACAATTGACGTGAAAATGGCGCCGAACCACCACGGGTTCGGCGCCACTTTCGATCCAACAGGCCGGACGACTTACTTCTTGGTCGGCACGGTCGTCGTTGTGGCGTTCTCGGTCTTGGTGGTCGCGCCGATCTCACCGGCTTCGATGGCATCGGCCTTGGCTTCACCGGTGTCCTTCACCGCGTCGGCGCTGTTGCGCATCGCGTCGGCTGTCGCCTCGGCATTGTCTTCGGTCGCAGCACCCATGGCTTCGCCGTTGTTTTCAACAACGTCAGCCTTTGATTCCATGCTCGCGGCTTCGGCCTTTGTGGTGTCACGGACGGCATCGGCCTGGGCGTCGGTTGTGGACTTGTTGCAACCCGCGAGCGCGAGCCCGGCGGCGAGGATGACGAGCGTCGGTGCGAAGGTAATTTTCATCTGATGTCTCCGGATGCAATGCGGCCCCTGCTGGGTGCCCAGCGGCTCAACGCGCCAAGCGACGATGCGTTCCATTCTGGAAGGGGGCCCCGGCCACGGTTCGGGGGCAATTCGAAGTGGCCGGGGCCGTTCAAGGTCGGCGCTTACGGGGGGACTGTCTGCGCCGCCTCTCGAATGGTCTACGCCGGACATCGGTAATGGTTGCGTCTTCGGGCGGCGATTTTTGAGCGGGAACGGATTGGCGTCACCTTCGTTTGACCATTGGCTGGCGCAGTTTTGCTGCCGGCGTGTTTCAAAGGAGCTTCCGCGATGGGTGAATTCACCGATAAGGCCAAGGGCCTTGGCAACCAAATCGCCGGCAACACCAAAGTCGCAGTTGCCGATGCCACTGATAACCCCAAGCTGCATGTCGAAGGCGAGCTTCAGAAGGCCAAGGGCGAAATTCAGAAGGCCACAGGCAGCGTCAAGGGCGCCCTTGGCGACAAGATCTGAAGCGAACTCCGAGATGATCCGGCGCTGACCCGCGTTCGATCGAGAGGCCCGGGCTGGCGCTGACCCGCCGCCCGGGCTTCGCCATACCGGACGGGTCGATTGCGATCGTCCGATCGGTGCTTGCCCAATGCCAGGGTTTTGCGGCAAGCATGACCAATGAATGTTTCCCTTTCGTTCGCCGGCGAAACGCTGCAACCGCTGGCCTGCGGTGCGCTCTACTGGCCGGCGCAACGGACGCTGCTGGTTGCCGATCTGCACTTCGAAAAGGCCAGCGCCTTTGCCCGTCGCGGCTGGTTGCTGCCGCCCTATGACAGCGCCGAAACGCTGCGGATGCTCATCGATGCGCTGGAAACAACTCGCGCGGAACGGGTCATCTGTCTTGGCGACAGTTTCCACGATGCGGGAGGGCCAGGGCGTTTGCCCGAAGGACCCCGCGCAGCGTTGAAGGCCATGACCGCCAGCCTCGATTGGCTGTGGATTACCGGCAACCATGACGATGCGGCCGGCGCGAGCCTTGGCGGCCGGGTAATGGCCGAAGCGCGCATCGGCGCGCTGACATTGCGTCACGAGGCCGATTCCGATGATCCGTCGCCCGAACTGTCCGGCCATTTTCACCCCAAGGTTGCCGTCTCGATCCGCGGCCGTCGCATCGTCCGCCGCTGCTTTGCGGTGTCCACCAGCAAAGTCATCCTGCCGGCCTATGGCGCCTTTACCGGTGGGCTCGATGTCGGCGATCCGGCGATTGCTGGGGTGATGCGCGGTCCGGTGACGGCGGTGGTGGCCGAAACCGGCAGGTTGCTGCGTTTTCCGGTGGCCGCTGCGACAATTGCCGCCGAATGACCCATAACGGGCAATGGCAAGTTACATAGGCTTGTAACACCCGCGACGCTGGTTAGGATTGCCGCTGTCGTTCGGGGGACTCGATGGGATTGCTGCGCCGCCCCTTGGTCTGGATACCCCTGCTGCTGCTGACGATTTTCGCGGCGGCGGTGTTGGCCGGCTATACCCTTGTTCCCAATGTCGTCCGCTCG
>JAAFIT010000059.1 GCA_013298745.1 Sphingomonadales bacterium | reverse complement strand
ATCGGGGGCAATCTGGAAATCGCTGACCATTTCGCCGGTGGCGTGAACGCGGCGATCGCCGCCCGAGAGATTGGTCGAGACCAGCTGGCGCTTGCCCTTTTCCGATGCGACCATGAACAGCCGGTCGTTGGCGGCGCCGAATTGCGGTTCACTGCCGGTGCGGCTGACCAGTGTCGCCACACCGCCGGCTGCCGGCATTGTGTAGATGCCGGGGTTTGCCGACCAGTGGCCGGAGGTGAGGAAGCCGCCTTCGCCGCTTTCAAAGGCGATGGTCTTGCCATCGGGCGACACGGCTGGACGGGCATAGTGGCCGGGATGGGCAGTCAGGGTGCGGGCGCTGCCGCCGCCAGCCGGCACGCTGCGGATCTGGCCCAGATTGGCGTCGCTCCAGCCGACGAAAACGATGCTGCGGCCATCGCGCGACCAGGCCGGGAACATTTCGAAATCATCGCCGTCGCCGCTGACCAGCCGCTTGGCGGTGCCGCCAGTTGCGGGCTTCACCCACAATTTGCCGAGCGTTTCGAACACCACCTGCTTGCCATCGGGCGACACCGCCGCCCAGCGCGGCAGCTTGGTGGTGAAGCGATCTGGCGCAACATCGACCTTGGGGTGCATCGCATCGATGACGACACGGGTGTCGTTGATCTGGAACGGGATCTCGCGCATCCCGCTGCCATCGGCACCGATGCGGCGAATCTTGCCGCCGGCCCAGAAGATCAGGCTCTGGCTGTCGGGCGTCCACGCCATGTTCGGGTAAACGCCGTTGACAGCCCAAGCTTCCTGCACATCCTGGTCGAGCGCATCGAAGATCTTGCGCTCCTCGCCGGTGACGAGGTCCTTGATGTAGAGTTTCGATTTGGTGCGTTCGCGCCGCACAAAGGCGATCTTGCGGCCATCCGGCGACGGCGTCGGACGCACCGCGCCGCCGGCACCAGTCACCGCCTTGGTGACTTCGCCGCTATCGAGATCATAGCGCTCGATATCGAACAGGTTGGTGTTCGAATCCTGCGCATATTCAAACGTCGTGCCCGGCGTGACGTTGCGGGTGTAATAGAGGCTCTTGCCGTCGGGCGCGTAAATCGGCTCACCCAGTTCTTTCTGCTGCGCTTCACTGGCGCGCTTCACCAGCGGCACGCCACCGCCGCCCGAGACATGGTAAAGCCAGACTTCGCCGGTGCCGAGCGAGCGCTGGGTGGTGAAATGCTTCTTGGCGATGATAAAGCGGCCGTCCGGGCTCCAACTCGGCTGGTTGAGCAGGCGGAAATCCTCCTTGGTCAATTGGCGCTTGTCGCCGCCATCGACGTTCATCAGCCAGATATTGTCGCCGCCGCCGCGATCGGAGGTAAAGGCGATGCGCTTGCCATCGGGCGAAAAGCGCGGTTGTTGTTCATAGGCGAGACCCTCGGCGATCCGCATCGGCGTGCCGCCAGTGATCGGCATGGTGTAGATGTCGCCGAGAAGATCGAAGGCAATGGTCTTGCCATCGGGCGACACATCGATGTTCATCCAGCTACCGTTGTCGACCTTGATCGGGATCTGGCGGGTGACCATGCCGGGAGGGGCGTTGACGTCCCATTTCGGCGGCTTGGCCGGAGCTTGCGCTGCGACGGTCGTTGCCAGGGCGCCCAGAACGGTGGCCAAGGCAGTGTGAGTGTAAAAACGCATGCGCGATCCCCAAGTTTACAGTCTCGGGATAGGCTGTCAGCGCCTGCTGGTCATCAGCCAATTTCCAGCAGATGATGCGGTTCGTCGCTTCATTGGCGGACAGTCAGACCCTTTTGCCGCATCCGCCACACCAATTGGTCGAAGCGGTCCTGCCCGAAAAACGGTTCACCTTCGAAGACCATCAGTGGCACGCCATAGTGGCCGCCTTCGCGTTGTTCCGCCTGATGGCCGGCAATGATGTCATCGAGGCGCTCGGCCTCGCCCGGAGCGATAATCGCGGCATCGAGTTCCGCCAGATCAAGGCCCGCGCGCGCGGTCGCTTCCGCAAGATGCGCGCCCTCATTCCAGCCGCGGGTCTGACCATTCCAGATCAGCCGGCCGATTTCGGCGATAAAGGCCAGGCCCTTATCGCGCTCGGTCGCCGCCATGCCGAGGCGTGTCAGCCGGTGGATGTACGGCTGGTCCTTGGGGTAAGTCCGAGTCGCGGGGTCCATATACACCGGATCGGGCTTGGCCCAGGCAAAGGGGATGCCGGCGAATTCCGCGCTGCGGCGGATGTCGGTCGCAAAATAGCTGAACCACAGGGGGTCGCTGTTGGCGAAGAATTCCGGCTGGCGGACGGCGATCGGATAAACGACCCGCAGCCGGCATTCGACATCATGCGTCGCCACCAGCTCGACGATCCGATCGGTCACCAGATAGGAATAGGGCGAGCGGAACGACCAGTAGAGATCAAAGCCGAGCGTCATGCCGCACTGTCGCGAATGAAACGGTGGATAAGGTCGACAAGCTCACCCGGCACATCCTCCTGGCAGAAATGCCCGGCCGCGATACGGCGGTGCGGTTGACCGCGGGCGCCGGGGATGCGGCGCTGGATCTCGGTGTCGAGGTGGCCGAGGACCTTGTCGGCGTCGCCAAAGGCCGTAACTACCGGCTTGTCGAAGCGCTCCAGTACGCGCCAGGCGGCGCGATTTTCCGCCACCGAGGCATGGTCCGGCGTGATCGGCACCAGCAGGGGGAATTGCCGTGCCCCGGCCTGGTAGCGCGCATCAGGGAAGGGGGCATCATAGGCGGCGATTTCGGCCTGGCTCAGCGTTCGCACGCAGCCACCGTCGACAATCCGGCCGGTCTTGAACGGCTCTGTCGCCTGCGAAAATGTCCGCCACGCGTCGAAGCCAGGCCCGATGCTTTCACCCTCCGGCATATAGGTGTTGGAGATCACCAGCCGCGCAAAGCGTTCCGGGCAGGCGGCGACGAGCCGCAAGCCGATCAGACCGCCCCAATCCTGACAGAATAGCGTGATGTTGGTCAGATCCAGGCCTTCCAGCCAGTTTCGCATCCAGGCGACATGGTTCTCGTAGGTGTAGGCCGCTCGGTCCATCGGCTTGTCCGATTTGCCAAAGCCGATGAGATCGGGCGCCAGCACCCGATGACCATGGGCGGCCAGCGGTGGGATGAAGTTGCGATAAAGATAGGACCAAGTCGGCTCACCATGCAGCAGCAACACCGGTGCGGCATCGCGTGGGCCTTCATCGACATAATGAAGCAGCAGCGGTGCGCCATCGCCCGCCTGAACCGTCGCATGATGCGGAGCGAACGGATAATCGGCAAGCTCGGCAAAGGCAGAATCGGGAGTGCGGAGGATCGTGCTCATCAGACTTTTCTGCTCTCTTCGGTGCGCCGCTGCAATTCGGCTTCGATGACCCAAAGCCGATCCTGCCCCCAGACCGCCACGTCGCCGACCCGAAAGCTTGGCACCCCCCACAGGCCCAACGTCGTCATTTCGCAGCGGTTGGCTTCGGCCTCGGCTCGCCAGTCATCATTGCCAAGCAACGGCTTTGCGGTTGCCCAATCGAGCCCGGCCGTCTCGACGATTTTCCGAAGGCCACTGTCGCTGCCGGCATCGGTGCCCTCTGCGAACACGCCGCGCAGGAAGGCGGTGGCAAAGTCATGGCCGCGGCCTTGTGTGATCGCCCAGGGCAAGAGCGAATAACCGCGTTCGACCGGCCGCCCCACCGGATCGGCAACGCGGCCAAAAGCGATCTCGAGGCGGTGCGCCTCGCGTGCGACATCGAGTGTGATGTACCTGCGCTTCATCGGCGGCACCGGCAGGTTGCGCATCACCATTGGCAGCACGTAGCGCAGCCGAAGGTCGGCGCCATAGGCATCGGCGAGCGCCTTGATGCGCTCGGCGACAATGTAGGTGTAGGGACTGCGGAAGGACAGATACCAATCGAGCACCAGTCCCGGCTGGCGCGGCGCTGCTCTCGTTCCAGGCGTCGGGACCACGGGCTGAGGGTAAAGCGGTGTTTCCGGTGCGCCAGGACGCCTAGCACCCAGGGCGGTCAGGCGTTCCTCGAGATAATGCAGCCGATCGATGCCCCAATACCATTCGCCGCCATAATGCAGCGTCGCGCCGAGATAATGGCCGAGCGATTCGCGACGGGCATTCCCGGCCGTTCGTATTGCCGACGTGTCAGCGTTTGTGGCGCGGCGCAGCGCCGGGTCGATGGCGGCGCCTGACCACAATGCGGTCCCAATGCTTGCCGCCGTCGCGACGAACCGCCCGCCGCGCGGATCATCCGCGATCATGGCGGCCAGCACCGCCTCGGCATCCGCGCGCGCTCGCGGTGTTGGCTGGGTTCCGGGGTCGGTGAAGGCCAGGCCGCCACGCGCCGCCAGCCGAACGGCGTCAATCCGGGCATAGTCATCAAGCTGATCGCGTTCAGGCGCCGCCCAATCCGCCGGTGGGCCAACAAGATGCGGCACGATGTCAACGTGATAACGGGCTGCAAACTGTGGCAGCAGTTGCGCCAGCAGCTGGCAATAAGGGTCGCCGACGTCGTGGAACCAGTCGATTCGATGCGGCAGTTTCTGGGTTAAGCGCCGACGCTCGGCGCGCGCGCGCGCTGCCTGCAGGCGCTTTTGGCCGGTCCAATAACCGGCGAGACGCGAAACAATGATGGTTTTCAGGGACATCTGACATCCAATCGCCTGCGACCAACATCTTAATGGCAGTTAAAGTGCCAACAAACAATCGTTGGTTCTGATAGCGCAGACGATCGGAATCGTCGCCGTCCGCGCTGACAAGAAATAGTTCCCCAAAATTTCGAAGAAAGCGAAATAAATGTTGTTCAATAAATAGAATAAGCTCAAATCAGCTCGTTCTTGCAATTATTTCGGAAGCAAAATAAATCCAAAAATGTCAAAAGTTGTAAAATAATTTTACAATATCTCAAGCGAAATGAAATTGGCTTTTCGTAAAATCAATGACTTAGACAAAGCTTTCACATGGCATGAATATTGCTTGTTAATTATTGGTGCCCATCAGCGGCGTGATCCAGAAGATTGCGTTCAGAATGTTCGGCCCTGTGTAAAAGGTGTTGCTTTATGACCCATTTTTCCAGCTTTGCTCGCGTATCGATCGCTGCCCTCGTCGGTTTGGCCAGTGCCATGCCTGCCCAGGCAGCCCTGACCACCTTCGCCAATTTCACCGGTATCGATGCCGATGCAGGCGTTCGGTTTGACAACAACGGAACCGGTGGTTCGCTTTACACCATCACCACGCCCACCGCGACGACGCCGGGTTCGCGCCTCGTCAAATTTTCGTTCCTGCAGGGCGCCTTGTCCGCCGTTAGCGACGTTACGGCGTCGTTCACGATGCTCGGCAACACAACGTCGCCGGCGCAATTGACGGGCGGCTTCCTGATTCAGCCGAACATCACGGGTGCCTTCTCGTTCCTGTCGACCAGTGCCCTGATGATTGGCGGCACCAACTATGCCGTTGGGTCCAACCTGCTCTCGGGCAGCTTCACGGACGTGACGATCGCTGGTCAGGAAAACGCCAGCTCGGCGGCCTACAGCGGTTCGACGGGTGGCGGTGCAACCATCTCGTTCACCTCCGACTTCGTCACCTTCGCGCCGGGCAGCGACTATGATCTGTCGATCTCGCTCAGCTCACTGGCGCCGCTGCTTTCGGTGACCCCTGGCAATGCACTGAACTCGTTTGACGCTTACAGCACCGGCAGCTTCTCCAGCGAGCCTTCGCCGACCGTCAACGCCGTTCCGGAACCTTCGGTCTGGGGCCTGATGATTGTCGGCTTCGGTCTCGTCGGTGTCCAGGCGCGTCGTCGCAATGGCGTCAAGGCCGTCGCGGCCTGACCTAGTCGGATAGCGCGAACCCGTCGGCGGCAGGCGCACCAGCCTGCCGCCGATTGGCGTTGCGGCGCTATTTCGCCAGCGGCGTTGCTGCCGGCACGGGCACCATCGGCTGGAACTGGCCGAGCCCGCATGTCGCGCCGCGGCGGCCGGCCTGGATGACGGTAATCGTGTCAACCCGGCAGAGCTGTGTCGTACGGCTGTTGTGCTTGAAGCTTCGGCTGAAGCCGAGGCCGGAGCAGGCAAAGGGCAGTTCGTTGCGGAACATCCGGTCGCGGCCGGTCATCACGAAATGGATCGTCCGGTCGTCGATGACATTGGTCGATCGGATCTGGCTGGTGGTGATGCAGTTCACCGGATCCCCCTGCGGCGTCCACAATTGCTGTGATCGCGGCACCGTGTTCGGATCGGTGGCGCAACCCGCCAGCGTCGCCAGCATCGTCAGTCCTACCACCGTCAAGCCAACGCGCATTCCTGCCTCCATCCACCCCTGATAAAGCACGCCAAATGTGCCAGCCCGGCAATAGCGGCGCAAGTTGTTACACCGCCAGTTCGCCCACCAGCGTGCGCAGCGCCGGCACCAGCCGGTCAACTTCGGCCGGCGTTGTGAACAGTGATGGCGTCACTCGCACGCACGCGCCATCGGCCAGCCCGGCGCGATAGACTGTCATGATGCCGAAGCGTTCGAGCAGCACATCGGTAATCGCGATATTGTCCGCCGTGCTCGTCCGCCCCTTGATCCGGAACGAGGTCGTCGCGCCATGCAGCCGCGGATCGTCGGGAAGCAGGATTTCAAGGCCATCCAGCCCGCGCAACGGCTTCACCCAGCGGTTGCGCAGATATTGAAGGCGGGCGAGTTTGACCGGGGTTCCCCCCAGCGTCTTCTGGAAATCCAGCGCCGCCGGCACGCTCAACTGCGCCGAAAAATCCACCGTGCCCTGGTACACCCGCGCCGCCACGGCGTCGCCCGGCGCCTCGGGCGCCGCCGGAGAGGGGGCGATGGCGTCGGTCATGCCCTTCCTAATCCAGATGCCGGCCACGCCCAGCGGCGCGCCGACCCATTTGTGAAAGTTCATGCCAACGAAATCCGCGCCAAAATCGGGGATCTTGAACGGCATGTGGTAAAAGCTCTGCGCCGCATCGACGATCACCTGCGCGCCCCGCGCCTTGGCCAGCGGCACGACTTCCGCCACCGGCAACACCAGCCCGGCGCGATGGCTCATATGGGTGAGCAGGACGAGCTTCAACCGCGGCGTTCTGGCAATGGCTTCGGCATAGGCGGCGATGACATTGTCGTGGCTGACAACCCGCGGCATGGTGATCTTCACGGCCTCCGCACCGCGCGCCTTCGCCAGTGATTCCATGCAGTGCTGCATCGCCTCATAATCGGTATCGGAGTACAAAATCCGATCGCCCGGCCCGACATCGCGGAACTGGAAGATCAACGCCGAAAGCCCCTCCGCAGCGGCGCGGCAAAACGCGATCTCTTCGGGCAACACCCCCATCGCCTCGGCCGCGCGCTCCCGCGCCACCGCCTGGTCCTTCACCATCGCCCGCCGCGCATACCAGCTGTTGTCGCGGTTCAACCGGGCGTGAATCTCGCGATGCGCCATCTGCACCGGCGTCGCCATGCTGCCCCAATAGCCGTTCTCGAGCTGGGTAATCGCCCTTGTCACCGGATATTGCGCCGCCACCCGCGCCCAGCCGGCCTCGTCATCCGCGGCCAGGGCGCTCGCCGCCCGCCCCGGCGCCGTAGCCACCGCCGCCAGCCCCGCCGCCCCGACCATCGCCGCCCGCCGCGTCACGCCTGAATCGTCGTTCGCCATGTTGTCCCCCGCTTGGCTAGCTGGTGTAAGGCAGCGCCGTGGCCGCGCAAAGAACGAAGTGCCTCAGGCGGCTGGGGCCGTCGGCCCCAGACCCCGGTTTTTCGTCATCCCGGACGCGACCCAGACCCCGCTTTTTCTGCCCTGCGTCGCCGATTTGCCACAGGCACCGAATGGTTAATAGATCTTCAGAAGTTTACGAAGTTTACGGTATTGGCGGTTATACACGTGGATTCCGCGCGTCTTCCGACATCCTGTAATCGATTTTTTCGATATGAAGAGCGGTAGCGATTCGAGCATAACCTCATCATATAACCGATTTGGTTGGCGTAGGACAGCCGAAATCGCTTCGTGCAGACGCTAGCGATTTCGGTTTGTGCCAAGAGAGCCGAACGGCCGTTTCCGACCCAGCTCAAGCCGTTCTCCCATCGTTGCGAGAACGGCGGCTTTTGCCGGAACCGGCCATTCACCTACGATCGAGCCGCGCGGCATCTCCGTTCTGCATTGCGGGCTTTCCTGGGACTTGAGACGCTGCCCGGGAGCCGACGTTGCTGTCTCGCACGACAATCAACCGCCTAAGGACGGCCGATGATCTTGCGGCCTCTCAAGGGCCGGCCGGCGCTTCCCGTTTGATCGGCGGGAGCTTGTAGCTCCCGGCAAGCAACGGCTTCTGGGGAACATAAGTCCGCAGATGGACGTCGAAAGCCCCGGCGGGCGCTGGCAGCCAGTTGGCTTCTTTTCCTGGTCCGGGGTTGTCATGCTGGATGTAGAGGGTCAACGACCCGTCCGGTGCAAAGGCGAGGCCAGGTGTCTGGCTGCCGATCGAGTATCGCTTCTTCGGGTTCTCGACCATGAAGAAGGTCTTGCCTTCGTACATCGTCAACGACCAGAAGCCATCGACGGGCGGCAGTTGCCCTTTCTCGAAGCGCATCGTGTAGCGGTTTGCACCATCCAGCGGCTGCCCCGAGACGTCCTTGTCAGCGTTGAAATAGATGGCTTCTTCGGGCGCGTTGCCGGCCAATGAGCGGAAGGCGATGGCCGAGCGCACGAGATAATCCTCGCCGAAGCGGCCGTTCTTCATGCTGAAGTCCCAGCCATTGGCGCTGTCGCCCAGTTTGGCCGCCTGGATCGCCGCAAAGCCTTCCTTTGCGCCTGCGTCGATTGCCGCCAGCGTTTCCTTCGACAGCGTCGCCGGGGTGAAGCCGGTCTTCGGGCTGAGCCCGATGGCGGCGAAGCGTGACACCAGCGGCTGCGCTGCTGCCGGCGTTGGCGTGTCTTTCAGCACGTCGCCGAAGACGGTGAAAAATTGTTCCGTCGACCAGGTTTCGGGCGGTGCCAGCGGCTTGAATCCCGGATTTGCAGCGACAACGCGCTGTCCCTTGAGGTCGGTCAGGCGAATCGAATCCTGGGCCTTGTGTGCGCCGGGCAGATCGGCTTCGCCGCGCACGCCGAAGCGGGCGGCGATCCAGATGCGGTTGGTCGGCGCCACAAAGACCTTGCTGACGCCCGCGGGCGTGTCGCCCTTCCAGCCCGGCGCCGCCAGCAGGAACTTGCCGCCTTGCGCACCCGTCGCGCGGGTCCCGACATAGTCGAAGGTGTTGGAGAACGCGTCCATCATCTGGAAGGTGAAATAGCGATCACCCATCGGCGGAACGTCCAGCAGGAACGGCCCCTTCGAAAGGTCGATCCAGGCGCTGGAATACAGCGTGTCGTTGTTCGGCATGACGATGGTTTTCAGCGCCGGGCTGCCGAGCGCGCGCACATTGCCGAAGCTGTTTTCCGGCGCGCTGCCATCGCCGCGGTCGGCGTCGACGCTGACCATGTTGCGCCGCTGGCGCTCCATGTAAACCGGGGCATAGGCGTAGATATAGGCTTCCTTGGCCAGAGCCTGAGCCTCCGACGCGGATAGCTGGCCGGGAGCGGCCTGGTTGCACGCTGATAGCGTCACGAGGCCAAGACCGAGCAGCGGCAGGCCGAGCGCCAGCAGGCGACGTGTCGGGTTTGGGGCGATGTGCATTGCGGGCTCCTCATTCAGTTCACGCGTTCAATGTCGGGAAGCGCCCAGCGCTTGTCGTAATAGGCTTCGGTCGGTCCGTACCAGC
>JAAFIT010000058.1 GCA_013298745.1 Sphingomonadales bacterium | reverse complement strand
CCGCCGTGATAGCGGCGGTGACGATCGGCACGCCGGTGCCGACGCCGATCCCGACGCCGACGGGCACGGCGATCTGCCCGAGGCTGAAACGCCCCGAGGCCATGCCGATGATGCCGCCCGCCAGCGACAGCACGGTGATGATCGCGCCGCCGGTGCCTTCGAGATAGTCGGTGAAGACGGTGAGGGCCGGCGCGAAGGTGGCATCGGCGCCGGCCATTGCGGCAGTGGCTCCGAGGCCGGCGACCAGGGCAAGCAGTGCCCCATCGCTGATTTTGCCGAGCGCGAGGCGCGGCATGGTTGCAAGCTTCATGACGAGACTTCTCCTTTCATTCGCGATCGGGTTGACCGCAACGCAATCATCGAAAGGATGTCATTCGAGCGGCCAGAAAAATCTGCTAAACACACGACAATATCGACTTGTCGTGTTTTTATGTTACTGCTCTAGGTCATCTTATTACGGAAAGTTGGTCTGACTGACACTTTTGTCAGCGTTTTCTGACAGAAATGTCAGTCAAAACTGACAGGAATGTCAGCCGAAACCGCGAATCACGGACAACAACGAGACGCAAATCAAGGGTAGGCTGGGGGATGGGCGCACAACCGCCAAGATCGACACTGATCAAGCTGACGAAAAGCAAAGCGCTAATCGTTCATGCTTCGGCAGCGATTCATACAGTTACGCTCCGTGATGAGCGCCTGGCGTCAATGCGAGACGCCGCACTGGCCGGATTCGGCTATATACTCGACGATCAACGCCTCCAGATAGCAATACTTTTTAAACTATATGATAAGCTGGATTTTAGCGGTGACGAGGAAATGTTTATCGCATTCAAGCATGACGAAATGACTATTCTGCGGGAATGTAAAAAACGTCTACAAACGATTAGCGGCGATCCCGTCGACTACAAGAAGGCCATAACCATGGCGCTGATGCGAGTGGCACGGCCGGAGTTCTCGCGAGAGGGGCTCATCGAGTTTCCTGCAGCGTGGTTCCGAAACGAAAGTTTGCATACATAGATTTATGTATGATAGCTTCGCACGTCTGTCTTGAGGGGATTGACTGCGATGACCGATGGGGTGAAGCCGCAAAGCAGCCAAACAGGATGCAGTACATCGGGCTATGTTCCCGAACGCAAACCGCGCATTGCTCGTGACAGGTCCGAGAAGCCAACAAGCGCCGTTGCCACAACAATTGGGCTGAGCGAACGGCAGATCTACCGCCTCAGGAAGAAACGCGACGGTGCCACGGTTCGACCAGGCGATGGGTCAGGAGGGTGCCGGTTGAGTGCGAAGCTGTTGAGCGCACTTGGCTACGGGGAACTTCTCGCCACAGATGTGCCTGAATTCCTGGAAATATTCCTCAAGGAGTTTCTCCGTCAGCTCGACGAGCACGTCAGAGCTGACGCTGCACCAATCGACGCGAGATGGGCCAAGCCAAACGCCGCCCACGCAGTCGACCAACTCCGCATTGCCGCAAAACGTCGGCAAGATGCTCAACTTCTCTACTGGGAGACAAACGATCCGTCGCAAGATCGGCGGCATGTTCACGACCTCTAAGCGATCAATGCCCGGATTCAATATGTTTTGGGTGGGTTAAGGAATGTCTCATTAATGGCCCGCGCTTCAGTAAAAACGGGAATGTTTCGATGAAATTATCAATTCTGAACAATCAAATAGAGCTAATCGAGCGAGCGCAATCGTTTAGCGACCTCCAAGATATTCTTGTCGAGGCGACAAATCGTATTGGTTATGAATTCTTTGCATTCATTCAGGCCAATGTAGGCAAGAGTGAAGGCATCTTGCTGCAGGCATTTCCTAAAAGCTGGATGGACCTGATGAGCGAAACCTTCGCCTATACCAAAAGTCCTGTTCTGCAAGCCGCGAGCGTGTCGCCGGGACCCTTTCAGTGGAGCGAGTTGCCCGAGATATTGGTCCTGACAAAGGACCAAAAACAGTATCTGGAATTAGCTGCAGCACATGGACTCAAGGCAGGACTAACCATTCCGCTTCACGCGCCGGGCGGGCCATCGGCAATGCTGTCGCTGATCAAAAATAGGGATGAACCCATTGATCGGGAAACCATTCCTTTGGCGATGTATATCGGGAACCGGGCTTTCATTGCTGGCAAAAGGATAAAGCAACGCCAATCGGCGAAAGAGACAATCTTGTCGGAACGCGACGCCCGTGTAATCACGCTCCTCTGCCGGGGCCAGAGTAAGGCAGTGATTGCAAGCCGGCTCGGTATCAACATCAGCGATATCAACCGCACGATCGCGCAGGGGCGCAAACAATATCAGGTTGGCTCGCAGACCGAGATGATCGTGAAGGCGCTGTTCGAGCAGTCGATCCGATTTGAAGATGTGCTCACATGACAACATGTTTGCACCGCCATGGAGCGGCAAAAGCTCTCTCCTGCCAGTGGAAAACCGGACCCAAGCGGAGCCTGTTTTCTGGGCCCATGCCGACCCATTCATCGACCAGTGCGCAATAGGAGACGCCAGGTCGAAGCCGGGGAAACCCAAAAGAATTCTCGACCGCAGAATGGCGGGACAGAGTCTGAAAGCGGCGCCACTGCCCCGCAGCTTGTCAGGACTTCAGGGCAGCAAAAGAAAGGAGCCCAACGGTAGACATGAAAAACCCGGCCAGGGGCCGGGCTTTTCGGGAGGTCGCTCTAGAACAACCGTGTGACAACGACTTTCTAGGCCATTTTCCCGCAAAAAACAAGATCGATGGCGCATATTTCTGCGCTTGGGATCGTTATGTCTGCACGGGCTCCTGTAGCGGGAGTACCGAACAATGACGGCTTGCCTGAAACCAGCGGCGGGTTACCGGCGCCACGACGCGGCGTTCCTTGCGGCGGAGAAACTTGCGCGACAATTTGAAGGCCTCAACAATGAGCTGACACCGGGCCGTCTGTTGGCGGCTTTCAAACGCGCGGCGCCGGCGATGCAGATCCCGATGACAGTCGTGCATATGATCGACCAGCTTTTCGCACGGACAAGGCAGCTGGATTGGGTGCCGGGATCGGAACCGATCGTATGGCCGCGAAACGAGACCCTCGCGGACACGCTCGGCGTCTCGGTGCGACAGGTGCAGAACCTGCTCAAACAAGCGGTTAATCTTGGACTGCTGGCCATGAAGGATTCGCCCAATGGCCACCGCGGCGGGCGGAGAGCGCCGAACGGGGACATAATGTGGGCCTATGGCATTGATCTTCGGCCGCTTGGCACCCGGTACCCGCAGTTTGTGCAGATTGCAGCAGTAGCAGAGGCTGAAGGTCGACAGCGGGACGATCTCCGCCGCCGACTGACGATCGCTCGAAAAGGCATCGCCCAGATAGCCCAGACCAGCATGGAAGCCGGCCTGGTCGTGCGTGACTGGGCAAGCGACATCGAGTTGGCTCGAATGGCAACAGCACATGCCCGCGAAGCAAGGGCGATTGAACGTCTCGAACCGATTGTCGTCGAACTCGAAGCGCTGCGTGAAGCGATGCTGATCGCATTCGATGTCGCGGTGAACACGCAAACGGACGAAAAAAACGGGCAGGGAATGACCACTTTTTCTGTGGAAACTTCACCCATGGATGCAGCAGATTGCACCCACTCTACAATTACAGAAAAACTCTCAAGCCCTGGAGGGCAACAGTATAATGCTCAGCGAAAAGAAGCGCATGAAAAAGCGCTCGGGCCATTTGAGTCGAGGGATACGTCGGTTACGAAAGACCTCGAGCGACACGAGATCAGTGCCGCATTCATTGCCAAAGTGTGCGCCGAAACCTGCGGAATGATACCGCACGGTGTGCCACGATGGGCTGACATGTTCGACATCGCGCGTCGGGAAGCCGAGGGATTATCGATACCCCGCCAAGCTTGGCACGAAGCCATCAGGGTGATGGGCCCGAACGGCGCGGCCGCCGCCATGATCGCGATCGCCCACAAGGCCGACAAAGGGCTCATTGAGAAACCCGCAGCCTATCTGCGCGGTATGACGGCGCGTGCTGCCCGCGGCGAGCTGCTTCTTGGACGAACCTTCTATGGAATCAGGGATGCGCAAACCAAACGTCAAGCAGCGCCAGCTACTGTGCAGGAGGCCCTTGCTGCGCGCGCCTCGCCGCGTGCGCTCAGAAATGCCCAAGAGGTGATTCGGGCGACTGCCTTGGCTTGGAAAAGTACGACAACCGGCCGTTAAGAGGATCGACAGCCTGACGGCCGAGGCGCCTCAAGGGGGTCCTGAGATCAGGAAAAAGCCGAGGCACGACTGGCGCACTAACGGCTATTGCGCGAAAATGCGCCGCAACAGAAACAGGACCTATTGTGAGCCAACATGATTTCGCATTGTGGATGAGCCTGTACGCAGCGACAGGGGTCTGCTGCGCGTTTGCAATGGTGCTGTCTGTGGCGCGAATAGGCGTCCAACTGGCCCGAGAAAGGTTCTGGCTGGTTACAGTTGGATGGAGGGCCTGGGTCCTGTTGGCAGCAAAGGTCTGGTGGCGCTGGCAGAAAACATACCTGCTGACGACACCAGTGACGCTCGCGATCGTCGGGCATTTTGCAACAACACTGCCATGGGGTCAGCCTTGATTTAGTGGTCAATATCTGGCGCTTGGTGTCTGTGGCCGCAATGACGGCTCCCAACTCAAAGCCGGTCGCTCCGCGCCGTTGGCATGAAGGTCCGGTGCTGCTGAAACCGGCTATTCGCATGTACGAAAGCTGTCAGTCGGCAACGCGCCCCAACATCGGTCGTTCAGTGGGCTTTATGTATGTACCGGAAGGCGGTCGTTCAGAGACCCCAACTGACTTGTCCGCAAGCCGATGGCCGAGCGGTCATCCCTCCAAACCGGTCGGTACAGAAGCACTCCCGAGTCGACGAACTCATCAACTATCAGAAGATATTGGTTTTTCGCCCGTCTTCGTACAACCCTTGCGGACATTCGATGCCCTCTTGCGGAGTTTCCGTCACCGCATGGAGCCGGCTGCAGGAGGTGCTGCTGTATAATCGTTCCCTCTCAATCATCGCGTGGAGCCTAAGAAATTGGTCGGTTGACTAATATTAGGCGGTAGCCATACTCTTCACGATGTCGAGCGCTCCCCCACGAATTCACTCCACCCTGAAGTGTGACGTGGCGATCGTCGGCGCTGGTATGTCGGGACTGAGTGCCGCCCGCCTGCTCTTCGAGGCCGGCAAGTCGGTCGTCATCCTAGAAGCGCGGGATCGCGTTGGGGGGCGCACGCTTTCCAAGGCGCTATCGAACGGCTTTGTCGTCGATATGGGTGGTCAATGGGTCGGCCCGACCCAGCAACGCGTCGTTGGACTTATCCGCCAACTGGGCCTTCAAACATTCAAGACATATCAAACCGGTGCCTCGCTGGCGCTGATCGATGGCGCGGCGCTACGCTATGATGGCATCTTGCCGAACCTCGACGAAACCAGTGGCCTCGATCTCGCGCAGGCCATCGAAAAGCTGGAGGCCCTGGCGGCATCCATTCCACTCGATGCTCCCTGGGCGCATCCGGATGCTGCCGAACTCGATCGCATGACCTATGCGGAATGGATCGATGCTAACGCGAACACGCAGGGTGCCCGCTGGGCCCTGAAGTTCATGGCGCCCAGCGTTTTCTCGGTCGATGCGTCCGAACTCTCCTTCCTCCATGTGGTCTTCTATTTCGGCAGCTGCGGCGGCGTGGATGTACTGACCGCGACAGAGGGTGGCGGCCAGGACTCCCGCTTCGTCGATGGCATGCAGGGCTTGGCAACAGGCTTGGCAGCGGCTTTGCCGGGTGGCTGCGTCCTACTGGAGGAAGTCGTCGACCGGATCGTTCAGGATCAGGCTGGCGTCAGTGTCCGGGCCACCTCAATTGAGGTCCATGCCCGGCACGTCATCGTGGCGCTGCCCCCGACGCTGGCGGGTCGCCTTCGCTATGACCCGCCCATGCCACCGCTGCGTGATTCGCTCACCCAGCGCATGCCGATGGGCACCGCTATCAAGATGATGTTCCGATACCCCACTCCATTCTGGCGAGCCGACGAACTGTCGGGCATGGCCATGACGGACAAGGAAGTGCCGCAGCTGGTCTACGACAACTCGCCTGCGGACGGGTCGTGCGGCGTGCTGCTCGGCTTCACCGAAGGCATCCCGGCGCGCAGCTGGATGCAGAGGAGTCCGGATGAGCGCCGTGCCGCAGGTGTCGAGACGCTGGTCCAGCTGTTTGGTGCCAAGGCCGCAGAGCCACTGGAATATGTCGAGCATAGCTGGGTCAGCGAAGAATTCTCGCGAGGGTGCTACGCCGGCACCATGCCGCCCGGCGCCTGGTGCTCGTTCGGCCCTGCCCTGCGCGCCAATGTCGGCCGCATCCATTGGGCGGGCACCGAAACGGCCACTGTCTGGAATGGCTATGTCGAAGGCGCCATGCAGGCGGGGGAACGCGCCGCCACCGATGTGCTCAGCGCTTTGGACCATCGGCCGACGCCATGATCCGCAATCGAGAGGACAACAGATGAGGCGTACGGGTTTTATCTGGAACGAGAAGTTCGCCTGGTTCGAGCTCGGCAATTATGCCGGTAGCGTCCTGGCTCATTCCTACTCCATGCAGCCAGACCAGCACGTGTACGATCCGGAGGTGGTGCGGCGCTTCCGAAACCTCGTCGACGTCAGCGGGCTGTTAGAGGAGCTGGTCCAGATACCGCCCCGTGCTGCGAGCGAGCTGGAGATCCGGCGTGTCCATACGGCGGCCCATGTCGAGCAGGTCAAGGAAATGTCGTCGCTGCCAACCGGGGGCGACGCCGGCAATTACGCGCCCATTCCTTTTGGAGCGTACGAGATAGCGGCACTTGCCGCTGGCGGCGCCATTGTTGCAGCCGACGCCGTGATGAACGGCGATGTCGCCAACGCCTATGCCTTGTTGCGCCCCGCCGGCCATCATGCGCGGCCCGACCGGTCGATGGGCTTCTGCATCTTCTCAAACGCGGCGATCGCCGGGCGGCATCTGCTCAATCGGGCATCTGTCGCGCGCATCGCCTATGTCGATTGGGACGTTCATCATGGCAACGGCACACAGGCGGCGTTTTACGATGAACCCCGAGCGCTGACGATTTCCCTGCACCAGGACAGGCTTTACCCTGTCGACGACGGGATGGTCGAACAGGTCGGCGAAGGGGCCGCTGCTGGCACCAACATCAATATCCCCCTGCCTGCTGGATCGGGCGTCGAGGCCTATTGCTCCGCCTATGACCGCGTTGTGATTCCGGCATTGCGGGCGTTTCGGCCTGATATCATCGTCGTGCCCAGCGGCTTTGATGCCGGCGCCATGGACCCGATGGGCCGCATGATGATGAACTCCGACGGGTATCGCCGGCTGACTCGCATGCTCATCGCCGTCGCCGATGAACTTTGCGGCGGCCGGCTGCTGTTTCTCCATGAGGGCGGCTATTCGCGCTGGTCGGTGCCGTACTTCGGGCTCGCAGTCCTTGAGGAACTGTCGGGCGTGGCGACGCATGTTGTCGACCCGCATCTGGATTACCATCGCGCAGTCGGAGGACAGGAGTTGCTGGCTCATCAGGTCGCGGCGATCGACGCCGCGGCGTCGATCGTCGAGCGGGTGCCGCGTCGCGGCTGACCGTCGGCGCGGACGCTACGGCGCGGGCACGGGGGCTACCTCTGGCGGCGCTCCGAGAACAGCACCATCGGACGCGCGAAAGACGAATGGCTCGCTGGTAATGTCGATGGCCGGCATGCTGTCCTTTTCCGTCCAATAGTCTTCCACCTGCCAACCGGGCGCTGGGCCGCTGCGTGGGATCTTGTCGAGCACCCGCATCATGTAAGTCGCCGTGAACGGCTTCAGGTCTTGGTCCGTGTTCCGGCTCTGCGGTGGGGGGGTGCTTGGCAGTTCGACCTCGACCGATGCCGCGCCCAGGGCGTCCATTCGGTCCAGCAGGCGCATGACGAAGCCCGCGGTGAGTTCGGCGCGAAGCGTCCAGCTCGATACGCGCAGATAGCCGACCGATCGCGCCAAATTGGGCAGACCGGTGAACAGGCAGGCGCGATAGGTGCGGGTCTTGCCGATATCCATGGGCTGGCCGTCGACGCTGAATATCGCATCGCCGAGCGTCGTCATTTCAAAACCGGTCGCGGTCACCACGATTTCCGCCGCCAGCATCTGCCCGGACTGCAGGACAAGACCATCCGGCGTGAAACGCTCGATCTGATCTGTGACCACGGAAGCTGTGCCGCTCTTCAACGCCCGGAACAGATCGGCCGATGGCGTGACCGCGACGCGCTGCTGCCAGGGCATGTAGGCCGGGGCGAAATGGTGCTCGACTTCAGCCTTGGGCAGCCAATCCTCAAGCGGACGCATCAGCGCCTGCCGCGCCTTTTCGGGGTGGCGGGCGACGAAGCGGGAATAGGCCTGCTGATCGTAGGTGATCTTGCGGCGCACGACGTCATGGATTGTCGCCGGGTCGATCTCGAGGGTGCGCAGTGTGTCCGCAAGTTCGTCGCGATTCTCCCGCAGGTCGAAGTATGTCGGCGAGCGCTGCAGCATGGTGACATGGGCGCATTGCCCGGCAAGCGCCGGCACCAGCGTCGCCGCTGTCGCGCCCGAGCCCACCACCACGATTCGCTTGCCGGCAACATCGAGGTCATCCGGCCAGGTCTGGGGGTGAACGATCTGGCCCTTGAAGTCGGCCATGCCCGGCCATTGCGGGGTGAACCCTTGGGCATGCCGGTAATAACCCTGGCACATCCACAGGAAGCCACACGTCATTTCGAACCGCGCACTGTCGGCGCCGCGCGTGCCCTTGATGCGCCAGCGCTTTGACCGGCTGTCCCAGTCGGCATTCTGCATCTCGATGCCGTAGCGAAAGTGCGAGGCCAGTCCGTTGTCGGCGATGGCCTCCCCAAGGTATTCGAGAATCTCGGCACCACTTGCCATCGGGGCGCCGCCCCATGGTTTGAAGTGGAAGCCATAGGTGAAAAGATCGCTGTCGGAGCGCACCCCCGGGTAGCGATGCAGGCGCCAGGTGCCGCCATGGCCTTCCATGGCATCGATGACAACGAAACTCCGCTTGGGTCCGCGGCTGAGGGCGTAGGCAGCAGCGATGCCGGAAATGCCGGCGCCGACAACGAGGACGTCGACATGCTCGAGGATGTCCACTGCCGGCTTGTCGTCACTCATCACTACCCCCATTTCCAAGTATCAAAACTATCCTGCATGACCAATATTATGCAATTGACTAATTTATTGGCTACAGGCAAGTTGTGAAGGCAGGCACAGACGAAGGCGCATGTTCGCATCGCTGCCGGCCTTTTGCGAGGATCGACGCATGAAAGTCACCCAAATCCGCAACGCGACACTCATCATCGAATATGGTGGCTCCCGTTTCCTGATCGACCCGATGCTGGCGCCCAAGGAGTCGATGCCGGGCTTCGCCGGCACTGCCAACGAGCATCTGCGCAACCCGACCGTCGGCCTGCCAGGGCCGCTCGAGCAGATCGTCGATGTCGATGCGGTGATCGTCACCCATACGCACACCGACCATTGGGATGAGACGGCGGCTGAGGCGATCCCGGCCGGCTTGCCCGTGTTCGCGCAGCATTTCAGCGACCGGGCGCTGATCCGGGATGCGGGCTATGTCTCGCTCGAAGACGGTGCCGTGCACCATGTCGAAGACAAGGTCTTTAGCGATGTTCGCGTACTGACCGGCAATCCGGAGTTCCAAGGTGTGAAGCTGCGCAAGGTGCCGGGCCAGCACGGTTCCGACACGGCATTGCAGTTCGCCTATG
>JAAFIT010000057.1 GCA_013298745.1 Sphingomonadales bacterium | reverse complement strand
CACGCTGGGATTGGCGGCGAGCACAGCGGGCGCCTTGGCCGGGTTGGCCCGCAACCAGGCAATGATCGAATCCATGCTGACGCCGCCCTTGGGCAGATCGCCATTGTTGAGCAACACCTTGCCGATCGCGACATAGTCGCGACCATTCTGATTATCATAGCCGATCCGCATGACGCTGCCGTCGGGTAGGCGCAGCCGACCGGACCCCTGGATTTCGAGAAAAAAAGCTTCGTAAGGGTCGGCCGCCCAGGCCAGTTCAAGGCCCTTGCCGGCGAGCGCACCAGCCATGATCTCGCCCCGGGTCGGATAGGGCTTTAGGCTGGTGCCCTCGATCTTGCCGCGCACCTTGCGGCCCTTGAGGTCGCTCGCGAAGCTGCCGAGGTCTACCTCGATCAAATCCGGTGGCCGGCGGTAAAGCGGCACGGTGAATCCCGCGGCCGGGGTGCGACTGCCGGCGATCTCAGGCTCGAAATAGCCGGTGGTAAAGCCGGCACCAGGCGGTGTGCCAATGGCGACGGCGGTAAACTCAGTCGCAAAAAAGGCGACAGCGTCAGTTGCACTGGCAGCGGCGGTGCAGACAGGTTGCCAGTCGGAGGCTTTGGTCAGCCCGCTGCGGTCCTCGCGGCGTAACAGTGCCGGGCACGAACGGCGGAAGGCGGCAAGGGCGAGTTCCGCTCCGTCGGCTTGTGCTGCCGCAGCCGCGCTGATTGGCAGATCGGCTGCACGTGCTGCCTTATTGGGAGGTTTTGGAACGGCTGCTGGCCACTGTTCAACCTGTGGCGTTGCGCAGGCTGCGATCAGCAAGGCTGCAACAAGAGCGGCACAGCTCCTGTGACGCGGCGCTCCAATCACCGCTTGTGCCTTTGTCAGGCGTCGAGATTGCCGTCGCCGGGTGTCTCATCGTCAGTGGCGATCAGCAACCAGGCCGGGTCGTTGCTGCCAACATGACGGCTAAAGGTCCACACATCGCTTGTCGTCGTCGCGACCCCGGCAATGGTCACGCGCGCGTTGAAACGGACGGTAACCTCGGCCATCTGGCCGATCATCTCGGCGTTGGTGATCGCGACTCCTTCTATGGCATCGAGTCGATTATCGAGTCGCTTGCCGTCGCGCTCACCGATGGCGGTTGCGAAGCTGTCTGCGATCTCATCGGAAACAAGACCTTCGAGACCGCGGGCATCTCCGGCCCAGAAGGCGCCAAGGATCATGCCATAGGCGCTGTGGGCGCCAGCGACGAACCGCTCGGGGTTGAATGTCGGATCGGCATCGACGATCGACTGCAAGGCAGGGGCGAGTGTGCCATCAGTACCAGTCGGCACGGTTACAACGCTACGCAGTTTCGGGGGCACCCTCTGCGAGGGTGCGGTAACCTCGGGCGCGCCCGGACGAAAGGCATCTCCGACAGGGCGCTCGTGGCCAGTGCGCTTTCCGAGAACGCTAACCAGGCGCAGGCCGATAAACGCTGCCAGCATCGCCAGCAACACGATTTCGATCCACGAACTCCCGTCAGACATTGATTTCGTCCCGTTACAATCGACTCAACATAGCGCGATAAATGTCATGGGTCTATTGTCATGGCGCGCCTGCGACATCGCCACGTCAAACACCAATAGAATTCCGCAATATGCCTTGTCTGGCAAGCGGTAGCCGCGATCTGAAACGTGCGACGACGACCTGTCCTTCCAGCTCGCCCGGTCCGGAGAAGGCGCCAATCGGTCAGGATTATGGTGCGGACGGCGGGACTCGAACCCGCACTCCCGGAGGGGAAGCGGATTTTAAGTCCGCTGCGTCTACCGATTTCGCCACGTCCACAACTGGCAACGCCTATCGCTGCCAAGGCCTTGCAATGCCCGGCCTATGGCTTTGGCTCAAGGCTGATTCGTGCGGACCAACGCGATCAGGACTTGTTGAGTCGCTCGCGTAACTCTTTGCCGGGCTTGAAATAGGGAACGCGCTTGGCGTCCACATCGACTGCCGAGCCGGTGCGTGGGTTGCGACCCGTACGCGCATCCCGATCACGGATCGAGAAAGCCCCAAAGCCGCGGAGTTCGACGCGGCGACCTTCGCTGAGTGCGGTGGTGATCTGGTCGAAGACGACCCCGACAATCCCCTCGACGTCACGGAGCGTCAGATGTGGGTTCTTTTCCGCGACTTTCGTCACCAATTCAGACCTGATCATACACCCATCCCGTTACGACCTGAGGCCGCAATCGACCCCGGCTGATCGACAGCCCCCCCGACGTGACAAAACGATGACCCGCACGGTGCCGATGGTCAATATGTTTGCAGCCGATTCGGTAAATGAATTGCAAGAAAATGGGCGATCTCGGCAATTGCGATGCCGAAACGAGTAAAAACACCCGCTGCGCCAAAACAAGGGCGCCGCCCGGTCGCATGATACGACGGGCGGCGCGAAACCTTGTGGGCCGAATCGGCCCTGCGGATTTGAACGCTCAGTTCTTGTCCGCGTCTTCCTTGGCCTTGTTGAAGGCTGCGCCGAGGATGTTGCCGAGCGTGGCGCCCGAATCGGACGTGCCGTACTGGGCAACAGCGGCCTTTTCTTCGCTGATCTGCATCGCCTTGATGCTCAGCATCGGCTTGCGGCCCTTTTCAAAGCCGATGATCATCGCATCGACCTTCTGGCCCGGCTGGAAGCGTTCGGCCTTCTGCTCGTCACGGTCACGGCTGAGGTCGCCCCGCTTGATGAACACCACGGCACCATCGTCGCCGACCTGGACATCGATGCCGCCATCGCGGGCTGCAACGACGGTCGTCGTGATGATGTCGTTCTTCTTCAGGCTGTCATTCGCCGCGGCACCATCGGTGCTAGCAATGACGCGCGGACCCTGGCTCTCATCAAGCTGCTTGATGCCGAGGCTGATGCGCTCCTTCTCGATATCGACTTCGAGAACAACCGCCTGAACGCGCTCACCCTTGTGGTGACGTGCCAGTGCCTGTTCGCCGGTGAGGCCCCAGGCGATGTCCGACATGTGGACCATGCCATCGACTTCGCCATCGAGGCCGATGAACAGGCCGAACTCGGTGCTGTTCTTGACTTCGCCTTCAACCTTGGAACCTACCGGATGCTCTTCGGCAAAGACTTCCCACGGGTTGCGCTGCGCCTGCTTGAGGCCGAGCGAGATGCGGCGCTTGTCTTCATCGACTTCGAGCACCAGCACTTCGACTTCCTGGCTGGTCGCAACGATCTTGCCGGGATGGACGTTCTTCTTGACCCACGACATTTCGGAAACGTGCACCAGGCCTTCGATCCCGGCTTCGAGTTCGACGAAGGCGCCATACTCGGTAATGTTGGTGACGCGGCCCTTGTGCTTGGTGCCAACAGCGTACTTGGCGGCAGCCGTCGTCCACGGATCGGCTTCCAGCTGCTTCATGCCGAGGCTGATGCGCTGGGTGTCGCGGTTGATGCGGACGATCTGAACACGCAGCACATCGCCGATGTTGAGCACTTCGGAGGGATGATTGACGCGCTTGTAGCTCATGTCGGTCACGTGCAGCAGGCCGTCGATGCCGCCCAGATCAACGAACGCACCATAGTCGGTGATGTTCTTGACGGTGCCATCGACGATCTGGCCTTCGGCGAGCGACAGGATCAGGCCCGAACGCTGTTCGGCGCGCGATTCTTCGAGAATCGAACGGCGCGACACGACGATGTTGCCGCGCTTGCGGTCCATCTTCAGAATCTGGAACGGCTGCGGCAGGTTCATCAGCGGCGTGACATCGCGCACTGGGCGGATATCGACCTGCGAGCCGGGCAGGAAGGCGACGGCACCATTCAGATCGACGGTGAAACCGCCCTTGACGCGGCCGAAGATGACGCCTTCGACGCGTTCACCAGCGGCGTACTGGGTTTCGAGGGCATCCCATGACGCTTCACGGCGCGCACGGTCACGGCTGAGCATCGCTTCGCCATTGGCGTTTTCGACGCGGTCGACGAACACTTCGACTTCCGAGCCGACGGTCAGGCCGTGCACACCATCGAGGCCGGCGAATTCGCGCAGCGGGATGCGGCCTTCGGACTTCAAACCGACGTCGATGACGGCGAGGTCGTTTTCGATTGCGGTGACGACGCCCTTGACGACGCGACCTTCAAAACTCTGGTTCTTGCCGAGGCTGGCTTCGAGCATTGCTGCGAAATCATCACGCGTCGGCTGAGCGGCAGTTGCCATAAACTTCGTATAACCTTTTTTCGAGACCGGCACGTGGGGTCTGCCCATCGTGAAATCTCTCAGCCGGCACCATTGCCCGCTGTTCCTCGTTGTCGCGGTGGCACCATGCCGACCGCTCCAAAGTCGTGACCAGAGGCAAAACCGAAAGCCGGGCCCAGGGCCCTATGACGTTTCAGACCTGTTGCTGGCCATCCGGCGACATTGCCAATTCCACAAGGGCAATCGCGCGCTGGACGGCGGCGTCTATAGCCAGTTCCGTCGTATCGAGCAAGGCAGCGTCCGCCGCCTGCACCAGGGGAGCGGTGCTGCGCCCCGAATCGCGCGCATCGCGTGCCTCGATGTCTGCGAGGACGGTGGCCAGATCACGAGGATCGCCGCTGCGGACCAGTTCGGTGTGGCGGCGCTGGGCGCGTACCAAAGGCGATGCGGTAACAAAAAGCTTGGCGCTGGCATCCGGCGCAATCACGGTGCCGATATCACGGCCATCGAGCACAGCGCCGCCTGGTTGGCCTGCAAAGGCGCGCTGGACCTCGAACAGCGCCGCGCGCACCGCGGGATGCGCCGAAACGATCGACGCCGCCTGGGCATTTTCACTGCTCATCAGTTCGGGATCGTCG
This sequence comes from Sphingomonadales bacterium, assembly GCA_013298745.1. GTDB lineage: Bacteria > Pseudomonadota > Alphaproteobacteria > Sphingomonadales > Sphingomonadaceae > Sandarakinorhabdus. The sequence goes on along the minus strand of JAAFIT010000057.1, from coordinate 5,128 downwards.
AGAAGCGCTGGATCCAGCGTGCGTGCCGCTGCCGCTGCGCGATCGGCATCTTCCGGTCGCCCGCCAGATAGCCGTACCGCCAGCCCGGTGGCGCGGTAAAGTTTCCCTGTATCGAGGTGCGGCAGGCCATAGCGGCGAGCCAGCGCCCGCGCGATCGTGCCCTTGCCACTGGCGGCGGGACCATCGACGGCGATAACGAGGTGAGAGGCTGGCTGTTGTGTCACGGGTCTCGCATAGGCCTGCGACGGGGCCCTTCAACAAGACCGTGCCGAGCAATCTTTGCGCCCGGCCGCTTTCAACCAACCTGTTGCGCACAAATTTGCTGCCACAATGGTTGCAAAACAATTCGGATAGAAAATGATTCGAACAAGCATGTCGCACTTGCAGCTATTTCGGTTGTGAATTAGCGTTGACTTATGGCGGTGGGGGCATTTTCAACAAAAACGTTTCTGGTCGTCGCAGGTACGCGACCCGAGGCGCTGAAGCTTGCTCCCGTCATGCTTGATCTGGAACGTCGCGGCTGTCGCACGCTATTGGTCGCGACCGGTCAGCATCGTGAATTGCTGGCAAATGCGCTTGGCGACTTCGGTCTGATACCCGATTTCAATCTCGATATCATGCGAGAAGGGCAGGTGCCCGCCGATGTCATAGGGCAATTGGTGCCGGCGCTGACACGGCAATTCGAGAGGCTGCGCCCTGCCGCCGTGATCGTTCAGGGCGATACGACGAGCGCCTGGGCCGGTGCCCAGGCGGCTTACTATGCCCGGCTACCTCTGGTTCATGTCGAAGCCGGGCTCCGATCGGGCGACATCGAACCTTTTCCGGAAGAGATGCATCGTCGGCTAATTGGTCAAGTCGCCATGTTGCATTTCGCGCCAACCGCCGCAGCGCGAACCGCGTTGCTGGCCGAAGGCATCGCGTCGGCAGCAATCCATGTCACAGGAAACACCGGCATTGATGCGCTGCAATTGATGCGGGCCCGCCTGCGCGGCGACGCAGCGCTGGCAGCGGCTTTAGTGGCGCGCTTTGCGACCATCGACCGGCGACGCCCGCTGATCCTGGTTACCGCCCATCGCCGGGAAAATCACGGAAATCGGCTCGCGGCGATCTTGGCAGCGGTCAAAATCCTGGCCGCCGATGCGGAAATTGTCATGCCAATGCACCCGAGTCCGGCGGTTATGGCGCCAGCGATTGCGGCGCTGGCGAGCGTCGCCGGCGTTCATCTGTTGCCGGCGCTGGACTATCCCGCGTTCGTTTGGCTGATGGAGCAGGCAACGCTGGCATTGACCGATTCGGGCGGTGTGCAGGAGGAGGCGCCGGTACTCGGCCTCCCGCTGCTCGTGCTGCGCGATGTCACCGAACGTCACGAGGGTGTTGCCAGCGGCAATGCTCGGCTCGTCGGCAGCGACACCATGGCGATCGTTGCGGCCGCGCGCGCGCTGCTCGCTGACACCGAAGCGATACGCCGTATGAGTGAGCCGGCGATGCCCTATGGCATCGGTGATGCGTCACGACGCATCGGCGATGTGCTGGAAGCCCGGTTTGGCACAAAAGGGACGTAAGCGGCTTCGCTATCGACGCTGCTCGGCTCCCAATGATTCCATCATCGTGACAAAAGCGGGAAAGCTGGTTGCGATTGGCCGGGCATCGTCAACCGTGACTGGCGCTTTGGCGTTCAGTCCCAGCACCGCAAAGCTCATGGCGATGCGGTGATCCAACCGCGCTGCGACGGTGGCACCGCCAGCAACTGGATCGCCGCCACTGCCCGTCACGATCATGCCGTCGGCCAGTTCCTCGACAGTGACACCGCAAGCGCGCAAGCCTTCGGCCATCACGGCAATGCGATCCGATTCCTTGACGCGCAACTCGTCCAGCCCGCGCATCACGGTGCGACCCTTGGCAAAGGCGGCGGCGACGAACAGGATCGGAAACTCGTCGATCATCGATGGCGCCACATCGGGCGGCACCTCGATGCCCGTCAGCGCGCTGTGGCGGACGACCAGATCGGCGACAGGCTCGCCGCCAACCAGTCGCTGCTGTACGACCGAAATATCGGCGCCCATGGCTTGCAAGACGCCGATCAGTCCGGCGCGGGTCGGATTGATGCCAACGTTGGTGATCGTCACTGTCGATCCGGGCACAATCAGCGCTGCAACCAGCGGAAACGCGGCCGACGACGGGTCCCCGGGCACTGTGATGGCCTGTGGCCTCAGCTCGGCCTCGCCGACCAGCGTGATGACGCGACCGTCCGGAGACGGTTCGACACGCAAAGTCGCGCCGAAGCCGGCAAGCATGCGCTCGCTGTGGTCGCGGGTGGCGATAGGCTCGATGACAATCGTCTCGCCCGGCGTATTCAGCCCCGCCAGCAGAATGGCGGATTTGACCTGCGCTGAAGCGACCGGGAGGGTGTAGCGCAGTGGCACGGCCGGGCAAACGCCGTGCATGGTCAGCGGCAACTGTCCGCCGGGGCTCGATGCAAAGCGCGCACCCATCAGCGATAGCGGATCAATGACGCGTCCCATCGGGCGGCGCGACAGCGAAGCATCGCCAATAAAGGTGGAGGTTATAGGATGGCTGGCGACCAGGCCCATCAGCAAGCGCGTCGACGTACCGGAATTGCCCATGTCGAGCGCAGTCGCCGGCTGCAGCAGCCCGCCGACACCCACGCCATGGACATGCCAGCGCCAAGCGTCATTCTGCTCGCGGCGATCGATCGTGGCGCCCATCGCGCGCATGGCGGCAGCAGTCGCGAGTACGTCTTCGCCCTCAAGCAGTCCGTCGATCACTGTTTCCCCAACAGCCAGTGCGCCAAGCATCAGCGATCGGTGACTGATGGATTTGTCTCCCGGAACAGTGATGGTGCCGTGGAGCGATCCAGTGGTGAAAAGGCAAAGCGGCGTGGGGGTAGAGGCAGCGTTCATGGCCGCGCGCTTTGACAGGCGCGGCCGCCTGTGGCAATGCGCCCGGCTTTCCGGGACTGTCGGCATGGTCCTGGGTTACGGAGAATATTGTGGTCAAGGCTGAATGGGGCACCAAGCGTGCCTGCCCGAAGTGCAACACGCGGTTTTACGACCTGGCGAAGGACGAGCCTGTCACCTGCATCGCCTGCGGTTATGCATGGGTTCCGGAACCGATTCTCAAATCCAAGCAGACGACGCCGTTCGAACAGGCCAAGCCGGCCAATGAAGCCGATGGCGTTACAGGTGATGTCGCCGTTGACGAGGATCTTGACCTCGATGCCGCCGAAGACGCCGAAGCGCCCGATGTCGATCTGGGCGATGACGATGATCTCGGCACGGTTGTGACCACCGGCGAAGACGAAGAGGGCTGAAAATCGACCCGCACCGGGTGACATTGTATTTTCCGGCTTGCGCCGCGAAACGCTTTGTCCTAACCGGCGCGTCCCGCTTCCGTCCCACCGGAAGCGAAAAGTTTCTGGGGCCTTAGCTCAGCTGGGAGAGCGCTACGATGGCATTGTAGAGGTCAACGGTTCGATCCCGTTAGGCTCCACCAGATAGAAGAGGGCGCTCCCGGCGATGGGAGCGCCCTTTTTCGTTCTTGCGCCTGTCATGACGCATCGAGCAGGCAGCGGCTAAATCAACAGATCCTGACCACGATCGGCGGCACCTTCGCAAATCGCCCGTACCAGATCGCGGCCATAGGTCGAGGCTGACCAGCCTGTAGCGGCCTTTACCGGGGCGGGATTCACCGCCGCAACGTCGGCGCCTGTGCCGACGATTTGAACATGGTCGACGGCATTGCGGCGAAAATAGGCAAAGGCATGTGTTGCCATGTCACTAGCACTGAGCAAATGGCCGCTGGCGACCACCAGATCGATGAGCGTCGGCCGCATCGCCAACCGCGCGACCGCATCGACATATTCCGGAGTCCAGCCCCAGTCACGCGGACCGGGCTCCGGAATGACCAGGGGCGACGTGCTTTGCTCGTCGGTCTGCGCAGCACGCCATGCAGCACCAGTAATGCGAGCGAGCAGCGAATCCGCTGGGCCAAGCCGCGAATCATGCGCCTCGAGCAATGCGTTAGCCGTTTCGACGCCGTCGCCCGTCCGTGCTTGCGAAACCCGACGCAGCGTATCGCGCACGACTGGGGCATCGAGCGCTGCAACGTCCGCCACGTGGATGACGCGCGGCGGTGTTCCGCTCGTCGCAGCCGAGGCCAGACTTTCTGCGATGGTGTCCGCGCGCGCGGCGGAGCCGTCGCTGACAGCAAAGACCAATCGCGCCGACCGGGTCGCCGTTGCGACATCGGTCGCAGCCACAGGCGCAATGGCATCAGCAATGCCAAGTCGCTGCACCAGATGCGGATCGCCGGTGCCGGCCAGGCCGACACCTCGTGCGTCGAGGAGCCGGGCCAGATAGGCGCCAACGTGGTTGTCGAGACCGATAATGATGCAGGCGGGCGATGACATGTCTGTGATGTCGATATCGCATCGACCGGTGTCAAGCCGATCTGCGAGATGACGGGTAGTCGGTTCGCGCGTAATCGTCTATTGCGGCGCGGCGGAATGGCAGAGCAGGTTCAGCTCTTCAGGCCGTTTTTACGGCAACATCAAGGTTAAAGACGCAGGTTCCGGTTCGTGGTCACGACAATCATGAAGCCCTATGAGAGGCGTCGCAAGCGTGGCCGGCTGGAACGGTTCCTGCTCGGGGTGCTGCTTGTGTTCGTGGCGGCCTTCTACGGATTGATGGCCGCTATTCTGCCCCCCCAACTCCTGTCGTTTCCGGCAACCCCCATACTGATCATGACGGTGCTGATCTTGTGGTTGATGCCCGACATCGGCGGTGTGTATTACGACAGGCTCCAGCAACTGATGATTGCCTTTATGGGGATCAGCGTTGCTTGGCCCTCCTATATCGCTTTGAACTTGCCCGGTCTGCCGTGGATTTCGTTCTCCCGGTTTGTCCTGTTCATGGTGGTTGCGGTCTTCATCTGGAATTTTTCGACCTCACGCGAGATGCGTGACAAGATCCGAGATGCCGTATCTGAAATGCCGATGACGATCCGGATATTTTGGGCATATTGGGTAACGACAACGCTGTCCTTGGCATTTGCGAGGCCACTCGGTCCGGCAATCAGCAAGTATATCAACAACCAGATTTACTGGACC